>NZ_JBVVPO010000008.1:117836-186873 GCF_055811795.1 Bradyrhizobium sp. MI1.7 | reverse complement strand
GCTCACTCTTCCTTACCCTCCCCCTCCAGGGGAGGGTAAGGAAGAGTGAGCCGCGTCGAATGCCTTCCAAACCTGCCATCAGCTATTCCCACGTCAGCAAGAACTTCGGCTCACTCAAGGCCGTCGACGATGTGTCGCTCGATATCGCCGAGGGCGAATTTCTGGCCATCGTCGGCGGCTCCGGCTCCGGCAAGACCACGCTGCTGCGGCTCGCCAACCGGCTGATCGAGGCCGATGCCGGCACGATCACGGTCGAGGGCGAGGATGTGCAGACCGTCGATCCTGTCTCGCTGCGGCGCCGGATCGGCTACGTCTTCCAGAGCGGCGGGCTGTTTCCGCATCTGAGCGTCGCCGACAATATCGGAATCACGCCAAGGCTGCTGGGCGCACCGGCAGCGGACATCACCGCGCGGGTCGACGAGCTGCTCGAGCTCGTGCAACTCGACCGTCGCGCGCATCGCGATCGCCTGCCCGAGGCGCTCTCCGGCGGCCAGCGCCAGCGCGTGGGGGTGGCTCGGGCGCTCGCGGCACGGCCCCGCATCGTGCTGATGGACGAGCCGTTCGGCGCGCTCGATCCCCTCACCCGCGATGCGCTCGGCGAGGATTTTCGCGAACTGCATCGCAAGCTCGGCCTGACCACCGTCATGATCACCCATGACATGACGGAGGCGATCCTGCTCGCCGACCGCATCGCGGTGATGCGCGGCGGACAACTGCTGGCGCAGGGCACGCCCGCGGACCTCTCGACGAGCGGCGACGCCTATGTGCTGGAGCTGCTGCGCACGCCGCGACGCCAGGTCGAGCGGCTGAACGCGCTACTGCCGCCGAGCGGTGCGGCATGAGCCTGTTCGCCGATCCGCGCTGGGGCGAGGCGCTGTCGCATCTCCCCGACTATCTCGGCAACCATGTTCGGGTCAGCCTCGCCGCGCTCGCGCTCGGCCTCGCCGTCAGCCTGCCGCTGGCGATCCTGACCCGCAACCGCCCGGCGCCGCGCGCTATCCTGCTCGCGCTCGCAAGCATCGTGCAGACGGTGCCCGGCTTGGCGCTGCTCGCGCTGTTCTATCCGCTGCTGCTGCTGGCCGCGTCCTTGACACTCGCCTGGTTCGGAATCTCCTTCTCCGCTTTCGGCTTCCTGCCGGCGATGCTGGCGCTCGCGCTCTATTCGATGCTGCCGGTGCTGCGCAACGGCATCACAGGCCTCAACGGCATCGATCCTGCGCTGATCGAAGCCGCCAAAGGCGTCGGCATGACCGCGCGGCAGTCGCTCGTCATGGTCGAGTTGCCGCTGGCGCTGCCGGTGATGATGGCCGGCATCCGCACCGCGGCGGTGTGGGTGATCGGCACCGCGACCCTGTCGACGCCGATCGGGCAGACCAGCCTCGGCAACTACATTTTTGCCGGGCTTCAGACCCAGAACTGGGTGTTCGTGCTGTTCGGCTGCTTTGCCTCGGCCCTGCTCGCGCTCGCCGTCGATCAGCTGCTCGGCCTGATCGAGAGCGGCTTGCGCCACCGCAGCCGCCTGCCTGCCGCGCTCGGCGGCATCGGGATCGCGGCGCTGGTCCTCGCAACGCTGGTGCCGACGATGGGACGCTCGTCGCAGAGCTATGTCGTCGGGGCCAAGACATTCGCCGAGCAATATGTGCTGTCGGCCCTGCTGAGGGACCGCCTCCAGGCCGCCGGTCTCCCCGCGACCGCGCGGTCGGGTCTCGGCTCCAGCGTGATCTTCGAGGCGCTCAAGGCCGGCGACATCGATCTCTATGTCGATTATTCCGGCACGCTGTGGGCCAACCAGCTGCACCGCACGGACATCAAGCCGCGCGCGGAGTTGTTGGCGGAGCTCAAGACGGCGCTCGCAAAGGACCATATCACCCTGCTCGGCGAGCTCGGCTTCGAGAACGCCTATGCGCTGGTGATGCCGAAGAAGCGCGCCGAGGCGCTCGGCATCCGCACCATCGCCGATCTCGCCGCACATGCACCGGCGCTGTCCATCGCCGGCGACTACGAATTCTTCTCGCGCCCCGAATGGGCGGCGCTGCAAAAATCCTATGGCCTCTCGTTCCGCGCCCAGCGCCAGATGCAGCCGGATTTCATGTATGCGGCCGTCGCCAGCGGCGAGGTCGACGTGATCGCCGGCTACACCAGCGACGGGCTGATCGCGAAATACGATCTGGTCGTGCTGGACGATCCCAGGCACGCGATCCCGCCCTACGACGCGATCCTGCTGCTGGCGCCGAAGCGCGCCGGCGATGAGCGACTACAGGCCGCGCTCGAGCCGCTGCTCGGCAAGATCGACATCGCCACGATGCGAGAGGCCAATTTGCGCGCCAGCGGCAACGACGCGAATTCATCGCCGGATGCGGTGGCGAAGTGGCTTTGGGAGAAGGTGGGCAAGCGGTAGGCCGACTACAGCCCCCGGATGATCCCGGCATTGATCAGCAGCCGGTTCAACCGCCGCGCCTCGGCGCCGTCCTTGCAGCCGTAGAAGATGCCTTTGCAGCGGAGCATGATCTGCTTCTGCTCGGCGAAGGAGGGATCGAGCGGAATGCCGGCGGCTTCCTGAATCACCAGCGGGAGATAAGGGCCGTCGACCGTGTCCATCACGGCCTCGCTCTTCACCGGCTCGAAATTGATGGCGTCGATCGCGTAATAGGTCGCGTAGAGACGCGGATCGTAGGCGTCGAGCTTCTTGCCGAGCGCGCCCTCGTCGAGCCCGGGCTCGAGGAGGTTCGGCGCAAACTCGGGCTGGTGGTCGCCGTAGCGCACGATCAGGAAGGGCTCGCCGGGAAAATTCTTCTTCAGCCCCGCGACAAACGCTCTGTACTGCTCGGCGCTCATCGCTTGCCGGCGCAGATATTCGTCGATGGACGCCACATTATTGCCCGGCGCGCGCCAGTTCGGCAGCAGGTCGGGGCGGAAGCGCGTCTCCCAGGGGAAATGATTGGCGCCGAGATAGATGAAGGTGAACAGCGGCTTGTTCGGCGGCTGCTGGCCCATCAGTTGGAGCGCCTTGTCGTAGAAGAAGGAGTCCGGCTCGACGTCCTTGGCGCCGAGATCCTTCGAGTCGAGGAAGCGTTCGACGCCGGTCGTCACCTGAAAGCTGCGCGCGCCCATGAAGCCGCCATAGGCGGGATAGAGCGATAGCGTGTCATAGCCGCAGCGGCGCAGCGCCAGCGGCAGGCCGCGCTCGACGCGGTTTGAGGCGATGCGCGTCACGAAATAGGCGAAGCGGCCGAACGAGCGCGAGGAGAGACCAGCGAGCACGTTGTATTCGGTGAACCAGCTCGGCCCGCCATTGCTCTCGGCCAGGAACGTGCGCTGCTTGCCGTCAAAGGACTTGAAATGATCGCCATAGCGCGGCGGCACCTTGATGCCCTGGGCGGCGCGAATGTCGAAGCTCGATTCATCATGGACCATGATGATGTTCGGCCGCCGTCCCGCGGGGTGGCAGGCATCGACCAGCGGCATGTTGAGCCGTTCGCTGGTCGAGGTCGCCGACTCCATGAAGCCGTATTGCGCGAAATCGGAGACCGCGCTGACGCCGGAGCGGAAGAATTTCGAGAGATAGCCGTCGTCGTAATAGCCGCGCCAGGCCTCGTCCGGATGATAGAGCGAATAGCCGACCAGTGCGGCAAGACAGGCGAGCGTGGACGCGAACGCCGGCAGGCGGCGGATGCGAAACGGATCGAGCCACCACAGCGCATACATCAGCGGCAGCGTGACGAGGCCGGCCCCGATCACCGACCAGCGCAGGTTCGGGAAGATCGTGAACAGGAACGCCACGGTGTCGCGGTCGATCATCATCAGGTCGATGAAGTTGACCGTCATCTGCACGACGTCGTGCTTGAGACGCGACAGCAGCACCAGCACGACGACCATGGTCAGCGACAGCGCGCCCGACAATGCCGGCCGCCGCAAGAGCGTGATCCAGAAGAAATTGAGGATGCCCCAGGCGAGCACGAACGAAAGCCGCGAACCCAAATCGGTCTCGGTCTCGTACATGAGCGCGAGGGCGGCAAGATGCGGCGCGGCAACCGCAAGCAGGCGCCAGATGCCGAGCGCGGCAACGCTCGCCAGCACGGCGGTGGTGGCAGAAGGACCTGGATTCGGCGCGGACGCCATCGACGGCACGCAACTTCTGGTCCGGCGCGATGAATACCCAGCCGTCGGGCCGGCCTGCGGCGTTCGGCGCAGCCGGAAGCCTGCACCGTGTCATAAAACTGTAATTGAATGGTCACGGACAAGCAACGCGTGTCGCGGTCCGACCTTCGCTTAATGTTAGCAGGCGGCGAACAGCCGCACGGCCAACTCCATCCCCTCACCCTGAGGAGCCTGCGAAGCAGGCGTCTCGAAGGGCGAGGCCCGAGTGGGCCTGCATGGTTCGAGACGGCGCTACGCGCCTCGTCGCCATGAGGGTCAGTCAGTTCAGGAGCCGCGGCCCGACTTCGCGATCCCCGCGATGAAGAGGTCGATCACCCCTTCCGCCATCCGCTCGGTCTCGCCCTCCTCCACCCCCCAGCGCGGAAAGTGGCCGTCGAGGTTCATCCGGGCAAAGCCATAGACCAGGGCGCGGCCGGCGATCTGGATGCGCTTGAGGTCGGCCGACCGCAGCAGGCCCTGCTCCGCCGCGTCTGCCAGCATCCGTTCGGTCAGAGCGATCAGCTCGGCATTGTCGCGTGTCAGCTCCACGGAGCTGCCATGGGCGAAGTAGCGCCCCGTGGAGATGATCTCGAAATGCGCGGGATTGCGCATCGCCCAGCGCAGGTAGGCGAGCCCGAAGGCGCGGAAGCGGCCGAGCGGGTCGGTGGCCGGCGCCTGGCCCAGCGCCACCTCGATCTCGGCACGAAAGCGCCGCTGCGCCTCCCCGGCCACCGCCGCCATCAGCGCGTCGCGGTTGGGGAAGTGCCGGAACGGCGCCCCCGGCGAAACCGCGGCCCGGCGTGCGGCCTCGCGCACCGAGACTTCGGCACCCTCCGCCGCCAGTTGCAACGCAGCATCGATCAGCACGCGGCGGAGGTCGCCGTGATGATACGGCCGGGCTTCCGGCGTTTGGCGGCGGGTGCGCGGCTTGGACGGCTGTCGGGCGGGCATGGTGCTTCCTAGCATCACCCGAACGTGAATGTAAGCACCGATTACACCGTTGACGATTTCGCCAGCCTGAAATGTAATCGATGCTTACATTAGGGAGGAGACCGCCATGTCACAACGTCAAAACTGGTTTGAGGGCTGGCGGCTGCTCGCCGTTCTCACCCTGAGCCTGATCGCGCTCAGCCTGTGGATCGCGTCGATGCGGCAGTTCGAGGTCGAGGGCGTGCGGATGGTGATCCGTTTCACGGCGCGAAGCTCGCTGCTGCTATTCTGCCTTGCCTTCAGTGCAGCGGCGCTCGCCCGGCTGTGGCCGAACGCCTGGACCCGCTGGCAGCGCCGCAACCGCCGCGATCTGGGCCTGAGCTTTGCGGCCTCCCACGCCATCCACGCAGGCGCGATCGTCGCGTTCGCCAAAATGGATCCGGCCGGCTTTGTGGGGGCCACCTCGGCCGCCTCCTACGTCTTCGGCGGCATCGGCTATGCATTCATCATCGCCATGAGCGCGACCTCGTTCGACCGCACCGCCGCGCTGCTCGGGCCGCAGGCCTGGCGCGTGCTGCACCTCGTGGGCGGCTATTACCTCTGGTTCCAGTTCATGGTGTCGTTCGGCAAGCGCGTGCAGGCGATGCCGCTCTATGCCGCCTTCCTCATTCCGTTGTTCGCCGTGATGGCGCTGCGGCTGATCGCGATGGCCGCCCACCCCCGCCGACGGACGGCCGAAGCGAGCTGAACGTCGATCAGCCCTGCGGCAGGAACCCCAGGCGCTTTGCGATGATGCGATCAACCGTCCGTTTCGGCAGCAATGCGCCGACCAGATGGCGCAACGGATCCGGCGTGATCTGGTAGCGCACCTTGGGGCTCGCGGCGGTCAGCGCCTCGAACACGATTTCGGCGATCCGCTCGGCCGGCAGGCCCTTCGCACCGAGGTCCATCATGAACGCCATGACCTTGTTCAGCGCCGGCAGATAGGGCGAGTTCTGATAGACGGAGAGATCGATCTCTTCGGCCTTGCTCCAGATCGGCGTCTTCACTGCGCCCGGGGCGACGATGATGACGTCGATCCCGAACAGCATCAGCTCACGCCGCAGGCTCTCGGATAGCCCTTCGATGGCGTGCTTGGAGGTGCAGTAAGGCGCCGACAGCGGATTGCCGTTCTTGCCGGCGACCGAGCTGATCATCACGATCCGGCCCTTCGGCCCCTTCAGCGACGGGTCCGCGCCGAGCAGCGGCCCAAAGGCTTGCGTCGCGATGACCGGGCCGATGACGTTGATGTCCATCTGGCGGCGGAAATCGTCGACCGACAATTCCAGGACCGGCCCCGCGACCGCAATGCCGGCATTGTTGACGAGCCCCGCCAGCGTGTCGCCAGCCAGCGCCTCGCGAACCTGGCGCGCAGCGGCGAGCACGGCGGCCTCGTCGGTAACGTCGAACAGGAGCGGCGTGAAGTTCGCGCCGAACTCACCCTTGAGCCGGTCGGCGTCGGCCTGCTTGCGGACGCTGCCGAAGACGCGGTAGCCGCGCCCGATCAGAAATTTCGCAATGGCCCAGCCGATGCCGGTGGACGCGCCGGTGATGACGACAGATCGCATAGACCCCTCCCCTCAAGTTCCCGCGATCATGGAGAGAAGGATGTGTCAGCGCAATGCCACCCAACGCTCAAAGGGACGTCGCGGGTGTCGATTCTTAAGATGAAGCGGCGCGCGAGCTTCGCGACATGAGATTGAGTGCGCCCTGAAGATGCGGATGAAGAGCCGAATCCTTGACTCTGAAGACGCTGGGGTTTTGGCGATCGCGAGATTCTGGAGAAGTCATGAAAACGACGCGAGACCAAGAATGTGGTTTAAGCGTCAGTTCTTCGTGCTCAGAGGGCACGTCAGCTCGCGAAGAATTTGAATGAAGCAGCAATGCTTCGCGCGAGATGAAAGGAGCGAGACCGCCGTTCGCGATCTCGCTCCGATGTAGTCGAGAAGGTTTAAAATTTGGTTTGGCGAGCGAAGCTTGTGTTTCACTCGTCATTCCGGGGCGCGACGAAGTCGCGAACCCGGAATGACGGCGCACCCGTCAGTTCTTGCTCTTGTCGACCAGCGCGCCCTTCTTGATCCAGGGCATCATGTCGCGGAGTTTCGCGCCGACTTCCTCGATCGGGTGCTGGGCGAGCTTGGCGCGGGTCGCCTTGAACGAGGTCTGGTTGACCTTGTTCTCGAGCATCCAGTCGCGGGCGAACTTGCCGCCCTGGATGTCGGCGAGAACGCGCTTCATCTCGGCCTTGGTCTCCGCGGTGACGATGCGCGGACCGGTGACGTACTCGCCGTACTCCGCGGTGTTGGAGATCGAGTAGTTCATGTTGGCGATGCCGCCTTCATAGATCAGGTCGACGATCAGCTTCACTTCGTGCAGGCACTCGAAATAGGCCATCTCCGGGGCGTAACCGGCTTCGACCAGGGTCTCGTAGCCGGCCTTGATCAGCTCGACCAGGCCGCCGCAGAGCACGACCTGCTCGCCGAACAGGTCGGTCTCGCACTCTTCCTTGAAGGTGGTCTCGATGATGCCGGCACGACCGCCGCCGACGGCGGAGGCGTAGGAGAGGCCGAGGTCATGGGCGTTGCCCGAGACGTCCTTGGCGATCGCGATCAGGCAGGGCACGCCGCCGCCGCGCTGATATTCCGAACGCACCGTATGGCCGGGGCCCTTCGGCGCGATCATGAGCACGTCGAGGTCGGCGCGCGGGTCGAGCAGGTTGAAGTGGACGTTGAGGCCGTGCGCGAACACGAGGGCGGCGCCCTTCTTCATGTTGTCGTGCAGGTGCTCACGATAAATGTCGCCCTGGAGCTCGTCCGGGGTCAGCATCATGACGAGGTCGGCCCATTTGGCGGCGTCGGCGACTTCCATCACCTTAAAGCCGGCGGCTTCCGCCTTCTTGACCGAGCCCGAGTCCTTGCGCAGCGCAATGGCGACGTCCTTGACGCCGGAGTCCTTGAGGTTGAGCGCATGGGCGTGGCCCTGGCTGCCATAGCCGACGATGGCGACCTTCTTGCCCTTGATCAGGTTCAGGTCGGCGTCGCGATCGTAATAAACACGCATAGTCGTTTCCTCGTTCAGGGCCAGAATCGGCCGATAGTCAGTGTCCGAAGGGTGAAATTTGCGGATTTCGGGGGCTGTCTAGAGCATTTTCAGCCCCTAGGGAAACCCGTTTCTGCATGGAAATCCGCGACATCATGCATCCATGAAAACGGGGTAGAGGGAGGCGAGCAGCAGGAGCGCCATCACGATATTGAAGGCGCGGACCAGCCGCGCGGAGGTCAGTACCGGTCGTAGTGCAGTGCCGAACAGGGCCCAGACCACCGTCGAGACCGTGCCGACGAGCAGGCTGATCACGGTCTGGATCGCGATGTTGATCGGGAACTGGGCAATCGCCGCATAGGCGGTGATGGTGCCGATCACGATGACCCAGCCCTTGGCGTTGATCCACTGGAACATCGCCGCGCCCCAGAAGGTCATCGGGCCACGGCCGTCCTCCTCGCCCGGCTTGGCCGGCCCCGAGAAGGCGATCACCGCGGCGAGGTAGATCAAGTAGGCGGCGCCGGCATATTTCAGGATGGTCTGGAGGATCGGATAGGCCAGAAACACCGTGCCGAGCCCCAGGCCAACGGCGCCGACCATGAAGGCGAAGCCGATCGTGATGCCGGCGATATGCGGGATGGTGCGGCGGAAGCCGTAAGTCAGTCCCGACGACAGCAGCATGATGTTGTTCGGCCCCGGCGTGAAGAACATCACGAGGGCGAAGATGATGAAGGCATAGAGCAGCGACTGGGACATGCTCACCTCACGCGGTCTTCGGCAGCGGCTGCGGGCGTCTCGCCAGCACCATCACCGCGATGCCGCCGATGACCGTCAGCATCCCGGCCAGCCGCAACGGGCCGAACTTCTCGCCAAACACGATGCTGGAAGCAGCCGAGCCGACGAACGGCACCAGCAGCGCGAACGGCACCACTTGCGCTGCGGGATAGTCACGCAGCAGCCGGCCCCACAGCCAATAGGCGATGCTGGTCGAGATGGCGCCGATCGCCAGCAGGCAGACGAGGCCAGTCGGCGACATATGGATCAGCGACTGGAAGGTCGGCGCCGGCCCGTTGACGACCAGCGCCAGCGCGAACAGCGGCACGGCGGCGGTCAGGCAGAGCCAGGCGAACAGGTCGAACATCGGCGCGCCACGGGCGCCGCGCAGCAGGAGATTGCCGACGGCAAAGCAAATCGGGGCGATCATCAGCACCGCGAAGGCACCAACGCTGAAATCGTAACCGACGGTACCGCAGATCAAGAGCAGGCCGACTGCGGCGACGACGATGCCAAGGGTCTGCACCGGCGTCGGCCGCTCGCCGAATGCGATCGCGGCAAAGCCGATGGTGAACAGCGCCTGGCTCTGTACGACGACGCTGGTGAGCCCCACCGGCACACCGTGCGCGATGCCATAGGCCTGGCTCAGGAACTGGCCGAGGAACAGCGTGAAGCTGATCGCGATCAGCAGCGACCAGGCGATCTTCGGCTTGGGAATGAACAGGCATGGCACCGCGGCAATGGTGAAGCGCATCGCCGTCATCAGCTCCGGCGAAAGTTCGTCGAGCGCGATCCGGCTCGCCACGAAGGCAAGCCCCCAGATGACCGCCACCAGAATGGCGATGAGGATATCGGCCGGCTTCATTGTTGTTCTCGGTTCTGCTTTGTCGTGCAGCCCTGTTTGTTGTTCTGTTCTAGCCTTGCTCGCCGGCTTTCGGTTTCCGCAGCAGATAAGTGCCGTGCATGGGCGCGTGGTAGTCGACCGAGACCAGCGTGAAGCCGACATCGATCAGCATCCGTTCCATCACCCAGCCGAAGGTGGAATATTCGTCGCGCATGTGCGTGACGACGCTTTCGCGCGAAAAATCGTGGTTCTTGATATGGAAGTCGGCCCATTGCTCGACGTCGCGCTCGATGGCGTCGGGCATCGAGGCGTAGACGATGTCGCGCAGATAGAAGCTCGCGCCCGGCTTCAATGCACGGTAGATCCGCGACATCGCCACCGCCTTCCAGAAATCCGGCAGATGGTGCAGCGTGAACTCGCTGACGATCAGATCGTAGGATTCCGGGCGGTAGGCGAAGCTGAGCAAGCCGGCGGACTGTGTGCGCACGGGCGCCTTACGGTCGCGGGCGTAGATCTCGGCGAGCGCCAGCATCGCCGGCGAGATATCGATGGCGTCCACCTCGGCACCCATCAGCGCCGCTTCGGTCGCGAGCACGCCGTTGCCACAGCCGATATCCGCGATGCGCCAGCCGCGCTGCACCCCGAGCATTTTCAGCGCGGCGCGCGCCCGCAGATCGGCATCGTCATGGGCGTCGTAGATCGAAGCCACGGCGGGCTCGATCCCCATCCGGTTGCGCTCGTTATAGTACCAGTCGCGCGCCAGCATGGCTCACATCCCCTCAGGCCCGCGGCCAATCGCGGCAACGCCGGTGCGCGACACCTCGACAAGGCCGAGCGGGCGCATCAGGTCGATAAACTGGTTGATCTTGTCCGTATTGCCTGTGATCTCGAACACAAAGCTCTCGGTGGTGGCGTCGATCACGCGGGCGCGGAACGCATCCGCCAGCCGCAGTGCCTCGACGCGATGCTCGCCCTGCCCGCGCACCTTCACCATCGCAAGCTCGCGCTCGATCGAGCGCTTGGTCAGGGTCATGTCGACGACACGATAGACCGGGATCATGCGGTCGAGCTGGTGCTTGATCTGCTCGATCACCATCGGCGTGCCCGTGGTGACGATGGTGATGCGCGACAGGTGCTTCTGGCTCTCGGTCTCCGAGACGGTGAGACTTTCGATGTTGTAGCCGCGCCCGGAGAACAGCCCGATAACGCGCGCGAGCACGCCCGGCTCGTTCTGCACGAGCACCGAGAGCGTATGCGTCTCGTTGGGATCGTGGCGGTCCTCGATGAAATAGGCGGATGCCGGCTGGTTCATGGTCGTCCCCTCTTGTCTCTCCGTCACGCCATCGCTGGCGCCTCTGTCCCGACCCAACTGCGGAACAGATCGAAATCGATATTGCCGCCGGACAGCACGAGACCGACGCGCTTGCCTGACAGTTTAGCTTTCTCTTGAAGCGCCGCGGCGAGCGCGGCGGCACCGGCGCCTTCCGCGAGATTGTGCGTGTCGGTCCAGTAGGCGCGGATCGCGGCGGCGACCTCGTCGTCGGAAACCTGCACGATGCGCGCGGCACCCTTGCGGATCAGCGCGAACGCGTCTGCGTCGGGAATGCGCGTTGCCATGCCGTCGGCCAGCGTGTTGCTGGTCTTCGTCGTCACGACCTTGCCGGCCGCAAACGACAGCGCGTAGGACGGCGCTTCGGTCGATTGCACCCCGACGATCTCGGTCTTCAGGCCCAGGAGATCGCGCGCCATGATGCAGCCGGAGATTCCAGAGCCCTGCCCGATCGGCACATAGAGAACATCGAGATCCGGCGCCGTCCGGAACAGTTCGAGCGCATAGGTGGCGACGCCGAGCACGAGATCCGGATGAAACGACGGCACCATGTGCAGGCCGGTAAATTGGGCGCGCCGCTGCGCCTCTTCGGCGGCCGCCTGAAAGTCCTCGCCATGCTCGACGAGCTCGGCGCCAAACGCCCTCATCGCCCGGTTCTTCTCGACCGAGTTGCCGCGCGGCACGTAGATCACGGCCGGCACGCCGTGGCGGCTCGCGGCAAAGGCCAGGCTCTGGCCGTGATTGCCGCGCGTCGCCGAGATGATGCCGGGTGTGTTCGGCCGCTCGCGCTTCAGTCGTTCGAGATAGACGAGACCGCCGCGCACCTTGAAGGCGCCGATCGGCGTGTGGTTCTCGTGCTTGACGATGACCTGCGTCCCGAGGCGCTCGGCGAGCAGCGGCCACCCGCGTGCCGGCGTCGCCGGCACCGCCTGTCCCACGATCGCATGTGCGCGCTCGAGCTCCGTCAGGTCGAACATGACGTCACACCAGCGCCTTGCCGCCGGCGAACGCCTTTGCCGTGGCCTCGTCGTTCGCCTGCTCGGGCAACAGCATCTCGTTGTGCGCCTTGCCGGAGGGGATCATCGGGAAGCAGTTTTCGAGCGCCGCGACGCGGCAGTCGAACAGCACAGGACGCTTGACCGAGATCATCTCCTGGATGGCGCCATCGAGATCGGAGGGCTTGTGCACCTGGATGCCGACGCCGCCATAGGCTTCCGCGAGCTTGACGAAATCCGGCAACGCCTCCGAATAGGAATGCGATAGCCGGTTGCCGTGCAGCAGCTGCTGCCATTGCCGCACCATGCCCATGTACTGGTTGTTCAGGATGAAGATCTTGATCGGCAATTCGTACTGCACCGCCGTCGACATCTCCTGCATCGTCATCTGCACCGAGGCGTCGCCCGCGATGTCGATGACGAGGCTGTCCGGATGGGCAACCTGCACCCCGACCGCGGCCGGCAGGCCGTAGCCCATGGTGCCGAGACCGCCCGACGTCATCCAGCGATGCGGCTCCTCGAAGCCGAAGAACTGCGCCGCCCACATCTGGTGCTGGCCGACTTCCGTCGTGATGTAAGTGTCCTTGCCGCGTGTCGCCTCGAACAGGCTCTGGATCGCGTGTTGCGGCAGGATCACGTCGTTGCTCTTCTTGTAATAGAGCGAGTTGCGGGCGCGCCACTGCGCGATCTGCTGCCACCAGGCCTTGATGTCGGGCTTCTTCGCTTCCGCCTTGAACACCTGGAGGATATCGCCGAGGATGTTGCCGCAGTCGCCGATGATCGGCACGTCGACACGGATGTTCTTGTTGATCGAGGACGGATCGATGTCGATGTGGATCTTCTTCGAGCCGGGCGAGAACGCGTCGACGCGGCCGGTGATGCGGTCGTCGAAGCGCGCGCCGACGCACAGCATGACGTCGCAATCATGCATGGTCATGTTGGCTTCATAGGTGCCGTGCATGCCGAGCATGCCGAGCCAGTTCTTGCCCGACGCCGGATAGGCACCCAGGCCCATCAGCGTGGAGGTGATCGGGAAGCCGGTGACCTCGACCAGTTCGCGCAGGAGCTTGGTCGCCTCGGGGCCGGAATTGATCACGCCGCCACCGCTGTAGATCACAGGGCGCTTGGCGTTGGCGAGCAGCGACACGGCCTTGCGGATCTGCGTCGCGTCGCCCTTCACGCGCGGCGCGTAGGAGCGGTGCACGTCCGACTTGCGCGGCGGATGATAGGTGCCGGTCGCGAACTGCACGTCCTTGGGCACGTCGACGAGCACCGGGCCGGGACGGCCGGAGGTCGCGACATAGAAGGCCTCGTGCAGCACCTTGGCGAGATCGTTGACGTCGCGCACCAGCCAATTGTGCTTGGTGCAGGGCCGCGTGATGCCGACCGTGTCGCACTCCTGGAACGCGTCGTTGCCGATCAGATGCGTCGGCACCTGGCCGGAGATGCAGACCAGCGGGATCGAGTCCATCAGCGCGTCGGTCAGCGGCGTCACCATGTTGGTGGCGCCGGGACCGGAGGTCACCAGCGCAACGCCCGGCTTGCCGGTCGAGCGCGCATAGCCCTCGGCGGCGTGGCCCGCACCCTGCTCGTGGCGGACCAGGATGTGCTGGACCTCGCTCTGCTGGAAGATCTCGTCATAGATCGGAAGCACGGCGCCACCGGGATAGCCGAAAATGTCGGTCACGCCATGATCGATGAGCGCGCGAACGATCATCGCGGCGCCGGTCATCTGGTTCGGATCGTGGCTCTTGTCGCTCATTGTCTTGCTCCGGATGCGCTGTTGTCAGCGGCTTCGTTCGTGTCGGGTTCGGGAAATAAAAAAGGCCCCGAAGAGGGCCCATGCACACCGCCTGTCTGTGGATGGCAGCTAGCCACCCCCGGCGGTGTGCCTGGGTACGACGGCGATAAGGAGTTTGGTAATAATGTTACGCATTGCAGGCGCTCAGCTTCCCAAAGGTTGCGCGAAACATAACGGTCAAAGCCCGGATGTCAAGGCAATGCGACCGTTCCCGCGCGATTTTGGCAATGTAGCGGTGTTCCCAGGGTTCGGCGAGAGGTAAATTCGGGAACCCGGGTACAAAAGCGCGTCAGCCGGGGTCTCGGGCCGCATTCACGATGGCGGCAAGCCACCCCCTCGCCTCCTCCGGCTTCACCCATTCGAACTCGGGCAGTTGGTGCCGGAACCAGGTGAATTGCCGCTTGGCGTAGTGGCGGGTGTCGGCACGACCGATCGTGGCGGCATCGTCCAGGCCGATCTCACCGCGCAGATGCCGGATCAGGGCCGGCACGCCATGGGCTTTCATCGCCGGCAGCAGCGGATCGAGATGTCTGGCGGCGAGCCACTCCACCTCCCTCAACGCGCCGGCACCGAGCATGGCGTCGAAACGGGCATCGATGCGGGCATAGAGCTCGTCGCGCTCGGGGGCGAGAAACACCGCGCGAAAACTGTCCTTGGGCAGCAGCGGCGGCTGGCCTTCATGGTGCCAGTCGAGCAGCGAACGGCCCGTCGCTTCGACCACTTCGAGCGCGCGCGCGATCCGGGTGCGGTCGCGCAGGTTCAATCGTTCGGCGGCGCGCGGATCACGGCGTGCAAGTTCCTCATGCAGCGCCTCGACGCCGTTCCGCTCCAGCCGCGCGCGCACGTCGTCGCGGACTTCGGCGGGGATCGGCGGCACCACCGAGAGGCCCGCCGTCAGCGCCTTGAAATAAAGGCCCGTGCCGCCGATGAAGATCGGCAGGCGGCCTGCGGCTTTCGCCTCTTCCAGCGCCTTCGTCGCGTCGACCACCCATGCGCCGGCCGAGAAATTCACGGCCGCATCGACGTGGCCGTAGAGACGGTGCGGCGCGCGTCCTTCCTCGCCATGTGTGGGGCGCGCGGTGATGATGCGGAGGTCACGATAGACCTGCATGGAATCGGCATTGATGACGATTCCGCCCGTACTCAGGGCAAGCTCGAGCGCCAGCGCCGACTTGCCGCTGGCGGTCGGGCCTGCGATAAGCACGGCCTTGCCAACATGTCTTCTGCTGACTTGTCCCTCGCTCACGAAAACCTCAAATGTCCCTCGTCGCCACGCTGATCTGCAATCCCGACAATCCCGCGCTCGACAGCACCATCGTCGACGGCGCCCGCGCCGTGCTGCCCCAGGCGCAACCTGCGCACTGGCTGTTCGACGGGGTTGCGGTCGACATTCCCTTCGGCGCGCAGGATAACCTCCAAGGCGACCGTCACGCCATCGAACAGCGGTTGCGCGAGCTTCGCGGCGACCTTCCCATCGACATCGTGGTGCAGCCAGTCGGCTTCCGGCGCAAGAAGCTTTTTCTCGCCGACATGGATTCCACCATGATCGGCCAGGAATGCATCGACGAGCTCGCCGATCTCGTCGGGATGAAGGCCCACGTGGCGGCCATCACGGAACGCGCGATGCGCGGCGAGATCGAGTTCGAGCCGGCGCTGCGCGAGCGCGTCGCGCTGCTGAAGGACCTTCCCGCCAGCGTGGTCGACGAGGTGCTGGCCAAGCGCATCACGTTGACGCCGGGCGGCCGCGAACTGGTCGCGACCATGCGCGCCCACGGCGCCTATGCCTGTCTCGTCTCCGGCGGCTTCACGCTGTTCACGCGCGCGGTCGCCGCAAAAATCGGCTTCCAGGAGAACCGCGCCAACGAGCTCGTCGTCCGCGACGGCAAGTTCACCGGCGAGGTCAAGGAGCCGATTTTGGGCCGCGCGGCAAAACTCGCGACGCTGGTGGACCTGATGGAGTCGTTCGATCTCGACGACATCGACTCGGTCGTGGTCGGCGATGGCGCCAACGATCTCGCGATGATCCAGGCGGCGGGACTGGGCGTGGCGTATCACGCCAAGCCAGCGGTCGCGGCTGCGGCTGCCGCGCGGATCGACCATGGCGATCTCACCGCGCTGCTCTATGCTCAGGGGTATCGGCGGGACGAGTTCGTGGAGGCTTAGCCTCTCCCGTCGTCAGCACTTGCGGCACGCCCAGCGGCCGTAGGGTGGGCAAAGGCGCACTTGCGCCGTGCCCACCACTCTTGTCGCAATGGTGGAAAGATGGTGGGCACGCTTCGCTTTGCCCACCCTACTGGATTGAACCGCGACTACTGCACGCTCAGCGCCACAAACCGCAATTCGCCGTCGGCGTTGGAGACGAGCAGCAGCACGGACTTCTTGCCGTCCTTCTTGAGCTGGTCGACCCGCTTCTGGATGTCGG
Source organism: Bradyrhizobium sp. MI1.7 (assembly GCF_055811795.1). Taxonomy (NCBI): domain Bacteria; kingdom Pseudomonadati; phylum Pseudomonadota; class Alphaproteobacteria; order Hyphomicrobiales; family Nitrobacteraceae; genus Bradyrhizobium; species Bradyrhizobium sp. MI1.7. Next base: position 170,562 of record NZ_JBVVPO010000008.1, on the reverse strand, counting down.
CGCCGCTGGAGACGGCCTCCTGCGCAACCTCGACGATGACGTCGCCGGCGGAGAGGCGCTTCTCGGCAGCGTCCGAATTGGCGTCGACATTGGTGACGACCACGCCCTTGACGCTGTCCTTGATCTTGTAGCGCGTGCGCAAATCCTTGCTGAGCGCGGCAAGATCGAGACCGAGCGCCTTCTGCGTCACCGGCTTCTCGGGCGCCGGCTCGTCGGTCTTGACCGCGGCCTGCACCTTGTCGGGATCCTGGAGACGGCCGAGCGTGACCTTCTTGGTCTCCTCCTGGCCCTTGCGGATGACGACGACATCGACTTCCTTGCCGACCGCCGTGTCGGCGACGACGCGGGAGAGATCCTTGGGATCCTTGACGTCCTTGCCGTCGAACTTGACGACGACGTCGCCGGGCTCGATGCCGGCGGGCTTGGCCGGGCCCTTGTCATCGACGCCGGCGACCAGCGCGCCGCGCGCGGGCTTGATGTTGAGGCTCTCGGCGATCTCGTCGGTGACGCTCTGGATGCGCACGCCGAGCCAGCCGCGGCGCAGTTCGCCGAACTGGCGGAGCTGGTCGACCACGGCGACAACCGTCTTCGATGGCACCGCAAAGCCGATGCCGATCGAACCGCCGGAGGGCGAGATGATCAGCGTGTTGACGCCGATGACGTCGCCATCGAGGTTGAACAGCGGACCGCCGGAATTGCCGCGGTTGATGGAGGCGTCGGTCTGGATATAGCTGTCATACGGCCCCGAGGAGATGTCGCGGTTCTTGGCCGAGACGATACCGGCCGTCACCGTGCCGCCGAGGCTGAACGGATTGCCGATCGCAATCACCCAGTCGCCGAGGCGCAGCTTGTCGGAGTCGCCGAACTTTACTGCCACCAGCGGCTTCGGCGGCTTGATCTTCAGCACGGCGAGGTCGGTCTTCTTGTCGACGCCAACCAGGTCGGCCTTGATCTTGGTGCCGTCGTTGAGGATGACGTTGATCTCGTCGGCGTCCGCGATGACGTGGTTGTTGGTGACGACGACGCCAGCGGTGTCGATGATGAAGCCGGAGCCGAGCGAGTTGGTCTTGCGGGGCGGGTTGTCACCGCGCTCGCCGCCCTTGCTGCCGCCGCCGGGGCCGCGGCGGTTCTTGAAGAAGTCGTCGAAGAACTCCTCGAAGGGCGAGCCGGGCGGCAGTTGCGGCATGGTGTTGCTGCCGCCGCCGCCGCCCTTGGCTTCGACGGTCTGCGAGGTCGAGATGTTGACGACCGCGTCGATCACCTTCTCGGCGACGTCGGCGATCCCGTCCGGGCCACGCGCAAGGGCCGGCGTGCCGAACGCGCTGAATGCACTGACGGCGAGCGCGGCCAGCCCTAAGCGCAAGCGGGTCGGGGCAATGGTGGCAGCGGTCATTGGTATCTCCAGAGAAAAGGATCAGGCGCCAAGGATTCGCCTCCAAGACTGCGCTCGAACGGGGGGACGGCGCAAGCGCGGAGCTTAACGGGCCTCAAGACCCGGATAATACGGCGAAAACCAGTCTCTCGCCTTCACTTTGGCGTTGGCGTGACGCCTAAATCGGACGGCGCATAACCCAGATCAAGACCAGGCCGGCCACGGCCGAACCGATCCCAACCGCCCGCAGGATATTGTCCGGCGTGGCGATGGCGCTTTTCATGGCCTTGCGCATCCAGTTCGGACTTGCCGCGAACATCAAGCCTTCCAGCACGAACAGGATGCCTAAGCCGATGAGGAAGTCGGCGAACGCAATGGACCTCATCGGAATGGAACCTCCCGTAGTGCTGTTCTTGTCTGGACGAAGGGCGGCAGAACTGCCGCCCTCTGTCTGGCTCACGGCTTCGCCGGCGTCTCGGTCGCCGTCTTGCCGGACGGGTTACCAAAGAACCGGAAGAAATCCGAGTCCGGCCGCAGCAGGAAGCGGGTGTCGTTCGCGCGCAGCCCGTTCTCATAGGCTGTCATCGACCGGTAGAAGGCGAAGAAGTCGGCGTCCTTGCCGTAGGCTTCCGCGAACAGGCGGTTGCGCTCGGCGTCGCCGACGCCGCGGATCTGCTCGGCCTGCGATTTGGCTTCCGCCTCGATCACGGTCGCCTCGCGGTCGGCCTTGGAGCGGATCTCCTGTGCCTTCTGGCCGCCCTGCGCACGGAACTCGGCGGCTTCGCGCTCGCGCTCGGTCTTCATGCGCTGGTAGACCGCCTGGCTGTTCTGCTCCGGCAGGTCGGCGCGGCGGATCCGGACGTCGACGACCTGGATACCGTAGCCGTCGGCCTCGCGATCGAGCTGGTCGCGGATGCGCTGCATCAGCTTCTCGCGGTCGTCGCGCACCACGTTGATGAAGGTGACCTCGCCGAGCACGCGGCGCAGCGCCGCGTTCAGCAGCGTGGTGAGCTGGATGTTGGCAGCCTGGATCGAGCCGACGCTCTGGTAGAAGCGCAGCGCGTCCTTGATGCGGTAACGCGCGAAGGCGTCGACCACGAGCCGCTTCTGGTCGGACGCGATCGCTTCCTGCGACGGGTTCTCCAGATCGAGGATCCGCTTGTCGATGTTGATCACCGAATTCCACGGCGCCTTGAAGTGCAGGCCGGGCGCGGTGACGACGTCGACGGGACGGCCGAACTGCAGCACGATGGTCTGCTCGGTCTGTTGCACCGTGAACAGCGACATGTAGCCGACGATCACGACGAGCAGGAGGGCGAGCAGCGTGACGATACCTGTGACCGGAGACCTCATCGGTTGCCTCCGCTCGACTGCTGACCGGTGGTAGGCGGCCGCTTGGTTGTCAACTCACTGAGCGGCAGATAGGGCACGACGCCCTGGCCCGAGGGGCCGCCGTCATAGACGAGCTTGTCGGCGCCGCCGAGCACGCGCTCCATCGTCTCCAGATAGATCCGTTCACGCGTCACGTCGGGCGCCTTCTTGTATTCCTCGTAAACCTTCAGGAAGCGCGAGCTCTGGCCCTTGGCCTCGGCGACCGTCTGCTCCCTGTAGCCTTCGGCGGCCTGCGTGATCTGCGCCGCACGTCCGCGTGCCTGCGGCACGACCTGGTTGGCGTAGGTCTGCGCCTCGTTCTGCAACTGCTCGAGATTGGCGCGCGCCGCCTGGACGTCGCGGAACGCGTCGATCACCTGCGCCGGCGGGTCGACCTTCTGCATCTGCACCTGGCTGATGAGAATACCGGCGCCGTAGCTGTCCAAAGTCCTCTGGATCAACTCCTGCACGCCCTGTTCAGTGACGTTGCGCGCACCGGTCAGGATCGGCTGGATCTGCGAGCGGCCGATCACCTCGCGCATCGCGCTCTCGGAGACCGCCTTCACGGTGCCTTCGGGATTCTGGATGTTGAAGAGGAAGTCGCCGACGCCGTCCGGCTTGATGCGCCAGAGCACGGTGAAGTCGACGTCGACGATGTTCTCGTCGCCGGTCAGCATCAGGCTCTCTTCCGGCACGTCACGAATGGAGCGGCCGCGTCGCGCCGGATCGTCGATCAGCGTCATGCCGATGGAGATCGTGTTGACGCGCAACGCCTTCGGCAGCAGCACGGTTTCGATCGGATAGGGCAGATGATAGTTCAGACCCGGCTGCACGGTGCGGACATGTTTGCCGAAGCGCAGCACGACGCCGAGCTCTTCGGATTGCACCCGGAAGAAGCCCGACAGCAGCCAGAACGCGATGATGAGCAGGACGATCAGCGTGATGCCGATGCCGGAGAAATAGCCGCCCGGCATGATCTGCTGGAGGCGGTCCTGGCCGCGCCGCAGAAGGTCTTCCAGATCCGGCGGCCTTGGCCCGACCGGTTGCGGGCCGTTGCCCCATGGTCCCTTCGGACCCGAGCCCCATGGGCCACCGCCCTGATTCTTCCACGGCATTCGACGCTCTCCTCGGCAGGGTGAAAATCGCCCCCGCCCGCTTTGTCCGGTCCGGCTTTATAGGGGACAGGCAAGTCCCTTACAACGCGGCCCGGGCTGTCCCTCGAGCTATGCTCGGGCACGAAAAAGTCAATGTAAACATTGACGAATGCGGTTAATTGCCCGCCCGCCGACGATATGTCACATAGGAGTAGTCGGCGCTGTCGTCGGGTCCGGCAGGATGCCGGATGCGCTCAACCTCATCCCACTCTGCCTTGTCGATGTCGAAATGCGTGTCGCCTTCGGGGCGCGCATGCACTTCGGTGATTTCGAGGCGATCGGCGCGATCGAGCCATTGCCGGTAGATCTCGGCGCCACCGATCACCGCGATCTCGGCGACCGAACGCCGCAGGGCATCGCCAAGCGCAACCGCGCCCGCATCGGCAGCCGATGTCGTGACGATGGCGCCATTGGCGCGATAATCCGCATCGCGCGTGATGACGATGTTGGTACGGCCAGGAAGCGGCCGGCGCAGGGTTTCGAAGGTCCTGCGGCCCATGATCACGGGCTTGCCGATCGTGAGCGCCTTGAAGCGCGCCATGTCGGATTTCAATCGCCACGGGAACCCGTTGCCGGCGCCGATGACGCCGTTCTCCGCGATCGCTACGACGAAGATGATCTCCATCAGGACGCGCTCCCTGCAAGTCGTGTCAGCGCGGGGCCGGTGACGCGGCACAGCGTCCAGTCGTCCATCATGACGGCGCCGAGCGATTTGTAGAACGCGATCGACGGCGCGTTCCAGTCGAGCACCGCCCATTGCAGCCGCGACCAGCCGTTGTCGACGCACTCCCTGGCGAGATAGACCAGCAGCGCCTTGCCGAGGCCCTTGCCCCGATGCGACGGCCGCACATAGAGATCTTCGAGATAGATGCCGTGACGGCCGCTGAAAGTAGAGAAATTGACGAACCAGACCGCAAAGCCGACGGGCTCGCCGTTCCACTCGGCAATGGCGCAATAGAGCTGCGGACGCTCGCCGAACAGCGCTTCCGCAATCATCGCCTCGGTCGCCTCGACTTCGTGCGAAAGCTTTTCGTATTCGGCAAGCTCGCGGATGAGAGCAAGAACCAGCCCGGCTTCACCGGCGCGCACGCGGCGGATGGTCAACGACATCTGCGTTAGACCGCGACTTCCGCCTTGATGTGCGGATGCGGGTCGTAGCCGACGAGCTCGAAATCCTCGTAGCGGAAGGAGAAGATGTCCTTCACATCGGGATTGATCCGCATCACCGGCAGCGTCCGCGGCGCGCGCGTGAGCTGGAGCCGCGCCTGCTCCAGGTGATTGGAATAGAGATGGGTGTCGCCGAGCGAGTGGACGAAGTCGCCGGGCTTCAATCCCGTGACCTGCGCCACCATCATGGTGAGCAGCGCGTAGGAAGCGATGTTGAAGGGCACGCCGAGGAAGACGTCGGCCGAGCGCTGATAGAGCTGGCACGACAATTTGCCGTTGGCGACATAGAACTGGAACAGCAGGTGGCAGGGCGGCAGCGCCATCTTCTCGACGTCGGCGGGATTCCAGGCGGTGACGATCAGCCGGCGCGAGTCCGGGGTGCGCTTGATCATGTCGATGACATTGGCGATCTGGTCGATGCTGCGCCCGTCGGCCGTGGGCCAGGAACGCCATTGACGGCCGTAGACCGGCCCGAGATCGCCATTGGCATCGGCCCACTCGTCCCAGATGGTGACGCCGTTGTCGCGCAGATATTTGATGTTGGTGTCGCCCTTCAGGAACCACAACAGCTCATGCACGATCGCCTTCAGCGGCAGCCGCTTGGTGGTCAGCATCGGGAAGCCGGCAGACAGGTTGAAGCGCATCTGATGGCCGAACACCGACAGCGTGCCGGTGCCGGTCCGGTCGGTCTTCTCGGCGCCGTCTGAAAGAATCCGCTCGAGCAGGTCCTGATACTGGTGCATGTGCCATTGAGCCTTTGGGGAGGCGGCGAACTTAACGGCGCGCCCCGCGCTACGACAGCAGCGATTCGCTGTTTAAGCCCATTATACCCCGAAAAGTGACTGTTCCCGGTGCAAACAACAAGAGGCGGAACTTGCGTCCCGCCCCTCGCCTATCGGCTTGAAAGTGCTCGTTAAGTTGCCGGCTTGAGCACCGGGGTCCACTTCGCGATCTCGTTCTTGACGAGGGTCGCCAGCGCCTCCGGCGTCCGGTCCTTGGGCCCCGGAATGACGCTGCCGAGCTCGAGCAGGCGCTTCTTCACCGTCTCGTCGTCGAGCGCCTTGATGGCGGCGGCATTCAGGCTCGCGATGATCGCGGGCGAGGTTCCCTTCGGCGCGAACATCGCGTTCCAGGCCTGGGCCTGGAAGGCAGGCAGGCCAGCCTCCGCCGTCGTCGGCACGTTCGGCAGCGACGGATTGCGCTCGGCCGTCGCGATCGCATAGGCCTTGATGGTGCCGGCATTGATCTGCGGCACCGCATTGACGATCTGGTCGCACATGTAATCGACCTGTCCGGCCACCAGCGCATTCATCGCGGGGCCCGTGCCGTTGAAGGGCACGCCGACCGGCTTGACGTCGAGGATCGAGTGCAGGAGCTCGCAGGAGACGTGCGAGACCGAGCCGACGCCGGCATGCGCGGCGTTGACCTTCTCGGCGTTCGCTTTCAAGTAGGCGACGAACTCCTTGAGGTCTTTCGGCGGAAAGTCCTTGCGCGCCAGGATCAGGATCGGCGTGCCCGCGAGCAGCGCGACCGGCTCAAAATCCTTTTCCGGGTGGTAGGCGAGTTTCGGATAGAGCGGCACGGAGGCGGCATGCGTGCCCATATGCCCGGTAATGAGCGTATAGCCGTCATTGGCCGCGCGCGCAGCGCGCGTGGTCGCGGTGGTGCCGCCGGCGCCGACCACGTTCTCGATGATGATGCTCTGTCCGAGCGTCTGCGCCATGTGCCCGGTGACGATGCGCGAAATCACGTCGGTCGGTCCGCCGGCCGCGAACGGCACGATCATGGTGATGCTGCGCGTCGGATAGGTCTGCGCCTCCGCCGGTGCGACAAAGCCGCACAACGATGCGAACGCCGCAGCACATGCGCCCGCAAGCGCGCGAATGGAAGTCATCTCGATCCCCTCGGACGTAAAACAAAAATGCCGGCCACAGGGCCGGCATTTTCATTTCACGAAGCGGTCACACAAGTCGATTGGACTTCCGAATGCGGCGTGCGGACGCAGGGCGCCGCGACGACGCAGGCGCGGTCAGTTCTCGGATTCGGTGAACACCTCATCGCGCTTGGCGCGCAGCACGGGCAGGACCGTGAGGATCAGCAGAAACGCCGCGATCGCCAGCAGCACCGCCGACAACGGACGCGTCAGGAACACGCTCCAGTCGCCGCGCGAGATCAGCAGCGCACGACGCAGGTTCTCTTCCATCAGCGGTCCGAGCACCATGCCGAGCAGCAGCGGCGCCGGCTCGAAATCGTGCTTGATCAGCCAGTAGCCGACCAGACCGAAGACGCCCGCGAGGATGACGTCGACCGGTGCGTTGTTCACCGAGTAGATGCCGATCGCGCAGAAGATCACGATCGAGGGGAACATCAGCCGGTAAGGCACGCGCAGCAGCCGCACCCAGATTCCGACGAGCGGCAGGTTGATGATGATCAGCATCAGATTGCCGATCCACATCGAGGCGATCATGCCCCAGACCAGATCCGGCTGCTTCTGCATGACCTGCGGGCCCGGCACGATGCCATGGATGGTCATCGCGCCGACCATCAACGCCATCACCGCGTTCGGCGGGATGCCGAGCGTCAGCAGCGGAATGAACGATGTCTGCGCCGCAGCGTTGTTGGCGCTTTCCGGCCCCGCCACGCCCTCGATCGCGCCGCGGCCGAACCGCGACGGGTTCTTGGCGAGCTTCTTCTCGAGTGTATAGGCGGCAAACGACGCGATGACCGCGCCGCCGCCCGGCAGAATGCCGAGGATCGAGCCGAGCACCGTGCCGCGCAGGATCGCAGGCGCCGAGTCGGTCAGGTCTTTCCTTGTCGGCATCAGGCCGGTGATCTTCTGCTGCACGAGATCGCGATTCATCTCGGCGCCGGCGTCGAGATTGCGGATGATCTCGGCGAAGCCGAATACACCCATCGCCACCGTCGCGAAGCCGAGGCCGTCGGCGAGCTCCGGAATGTTGAAGGCCATGCGCGAGGCGCCGGTCTCGATGTCCGAGCCGACGATCGAGAGCAGCAGGCCGAACACGATCATCGCGATCGCCTTCAGCACCGAGCCTTTGGCCAGCACCACCGCGAAGATCAGGCCGAGCACCATCAGCGAGAAATACTCGGCCGGACCGAACGCCAGCGCGAGCTTCGTGAGCGGCGCGCCGAGGACGGCGATCAAGACGGTCGCAACGCAGCCGGCGAAGAACGAGCCGATCGCGGCGATCGCCAGCGCCGGGCCGGCGCGGCCCTGCTTGGCCATCTGGTGGCCGTCGATGGCGGTGACGACCGAGGTCGCCTCACCGGGTATGTTGACCAGGATCGACGTGGTCGAGCCGCCATACTGGGCGCCGTAATAGATGCCGGCGAGCATGATCAGCGCGCCGACCGGCGGCAGGCCGAAAGTGATCGGCAGCAGCATCGCGACCGTCGCGATGGTGCCGATGCCCGGCAACACGCCGACCAGCGTGCCCACGAGGGCGCCGATCAGGCACATCAGCAGGTTGATCGGAGAGAACGCGACGGCAAAACCGTGAGCGAGGTTGGCAAAGAGCTCCATTACACCCTCACTGAACCAGGAAACGCGGGAACATCGGCATCGGCAACCCGAGCACGTACGGGAACAGGATTGCGCAGCCGAGCGTCAGGCAGGCGCCGACGATGGCGGCCTCCAGCCAGCGCGTCTCATGCGAGCCCAGCGCTGCAATCATGAAGCTCACGAAGGCCGTGACCACGAGGCCGAGCGGCCGGATCGCCAGCGCGAAAAACAGGATCGCGACCATCACGAACAGCGGCCCGCGCCAGGAATAATGGGCCATCGCCGGCCCATCGGTCAGAAGGCCGGTCAAGGCGATGCCGGCCGACAAGGCCACCAGCAATCCACCGAACATCCGCGGTGCCGTGCCGGCGCCGAAGGAGAAGCCGCGCATGCCCTGCAGATCGCTCGACGCCCACAGCGCGAACAGGGCGAGCGCCATCAGGATGACGCCGCCGACATAATCCTGCGCCGACCGGATCGTCATGAACAGCGTGAGGATCGCCACTGCAAACAGTGGATAGGAATAGATCAGGGCCAGCAGCACATCGGATGATGCCTTCTTGGTGCCGGCACCGAACGATCCGAATATTGCACTGGGCGCGCCGGCGAGCAGCGCCGTCGCATGGCCGGTTACGACCTGCAGTGGGCCGCGCCCGGCACCCCAGCCGAAGATCGTCCCGATCGACCAGATGAATTCGAAAATCTGCGGCGCGATCGCCAGCAGGCAGAAGCCGATCGCCACCGAGGTGTTTCGGGTGGCAGTCGCCGAGTGGCCCATCGTGTCGGCCATGCTTGTCTCCTCCGCGACTCCTAAGTCACGAGCACTGTTGTTCTAATCGGCTGGAAAAGGATCCCCCGCCCGGATCACTGCCTAGCGATTTTCATTACACAATGCCAGCAAAACCAATCAGGCCTCCGGCGAGCAGAAGCCAGAGTGGATTGATGCGCGAGACGGACGCGAGCACTGCAACCGCCGCGGTCAGAAGCAGCGCAGCAAAGGTGCGATCGGTCGACTGGGCCAGGATCAGGGCGCTGGCTGCCATCAATCCAATCGATAGCGGAACCAGTGCAGTCTGAATCAAGGCGGGCCAGCGGGATTGGCTGGGCCGGCTCAGCAGACGGCTGACATAATAGGCAAGCAGCGCCGTTGGCAGGCACATCGCCAGCGTCGCCGCCAGCGCGCCGGGGATGCCGGCGACGGCATAGCCGATTAACGTGACGATAAGCACGTTCGGACCTGGCGAGAGCTGTGCGATCGCATAGGCGTCGGCGAACTGCTTCTCGGTCATCCAGTGATGCACGTCGACCGCGATGCGGTGCATCTCCGGTACCGCCGCCGCAGCGCCGCCGACTGCGAACAGCGACATTAGACCAAAGGTGGAGATCAGCGCCCAGATCGGGTTTTCGCTGTTCATGCTGCTACCTTCCGCCGCACCCAATATGTGACGCCGATACTGATTGGAATCGCGACCAGCAGCACCGCCTGGAGCGGCAGGCGAAGCACGCCGATCGCAACGAACACGCCGAGCATGAGAATGAGCACGACGACGTCCATCCGCTTGAGCAGGGGCATCATCATGCGAAAGACCACCGCGATCAGCAGCCCGACCGCCGCGCAGGAGATGCCCGCGAGGATCCGGCGCAGCACCTCCACATCGCCGAACCGGGCGTAGATGATCGCAAGCACGGTCATGATCACCGTCGGCGGCAGCAACAGCCCGGTAAAGGCGGCAACGCCGCCGGCGATGCCGCGCAGCCGCGACCCGAACACCATCGACAGGTTGACGATGTTGGGCCCGGGCAGGAAATGGCAGAGCGCAAAGGTCTCGTTGAACTCGTCCGCCGTCATCCAGCGGTGCTGATCGACGATGGCGTGGCGGGCAAACACCAGGACCCCGCCGAAGCCGGCCAGCGACATCCGGGCGAAGGCCAGGAACAGCGCGACGAGGCCGGGCGGAGGAGCGTGGGCGGCTGGATGGTCCGGCTCTTGGGCGGCCGGTGCTGAATCCGTGGACATGTCAGGAGCTTAGAACGCTGGCCGTCCCAGGGCCAAGATCATACCGAGGCCCGGCCGGAACCTATCCAAAGGGAACCGTGGGATCGCCGCTCGAAACACCTGTCATTTGAAACCTTTGCCCCCTATATTGGGGGTGCCGGTTCGCCGGCTATGGAAATAAACGGTCGTCGCAATAAACCATTCGGACCCGGGGGCGGTACCCGGCGCCTCCACCAAAGCCCACCAGCGGGCTCACCCAGAGCGGGTTTTGGCGGGGGCGAAATAGGATCGACGAGGGCGTAAAGGGCGTGCTTTTTCCCGGTATTGTTCCGCCGTTATCGGGCTACTGCAATAGTTGCCAACGACAACTTTGCTCCGGTTGCTCAGGCTGCGTAACGCAGTTTGAAAGACCATCTTAAAGTCCTAACGGGTTAAGCTCCGTTAGGCGGGGTTCGGAGGCACCTGGCAACAGAAGCCTCCACTTACCTCTTATTTTTATTTCCTTCCCGGCGGGGACTCCTGCTGACCCGTCAGGCGCGGTACTATTGCGGCTTGGCGAGTCGGGCCGGCAGGGCCCAACTCCTGGAATGCAACAGGACCACCATGGCGACCGATCATATCCGATACGATGTGCTGGCCCGCGACGCGCTGCGCGGCGTGCTGCGGAAGGTGCTGACCGATGCCGCGTCCCATGGACTGCCGGGCGAGCACCATTTCTTCATCACCTTCGTGTCGAAGGCCGAGGGCGTGAAGCTGTCGTCGCGGCTCCTGGCGCAATACCCGGAAGAGATGACGATCATCCTCCAGCACCAGTTCTGGGATCTGACCGTGCTCGAGGACCGTTTCGAGGTCGGCCTGTCCTTCGGCGGCATTCCGGAGCGGCTGATCGTGCCGTTCAGCGCGATCAAGAGCTTCCTCGATCCGTCCGTGAAGTTCGGCCTCCAGTTCGACACCTCCGATGTCGCCGAGGTCTCATCCGAGACATTGCCGGCCGCTCCCGCGCCGTCGGCCGTCGCAGTGCCCGCGCCTGCCAGTGAGCCGGCCGAAAGTGCCGAGGAGCCGACCGCCCCGAACCAGGGCGGCGCCGAGGTGGTGCGGCTCGATCGTTTCCGCAAGAAATGATCTAGGTTGGGCGCGAAACGGTCGCGCCCGGCCAAACTGCCGATATAGAAGAGCACATGAAGAGGCTGCACGGCATTCCGTGCCGCAGAATGGATGTGCTCATGGCCAAGACTGCTCGCTCGAAGACTGCTCGCTCGAAGACTGCCCGCCCCGCCAGCCGCACCGAGACCGACAGTTTCGGTCCCATCGAGGTCCCCGCCGATCGCTATTGGGGGGCGCAGACCGAACGCTCGCGCCAGAATTTCCGCATCGGCATCGACCGCATGCCGATCGAGCTCGTGCATGCGCTCGGCATCGTCAAGCTCGCCGCCGCACAATCCAACCTCGCGCTCGGCCTGCTCGACCAGCGCCGGGCCAACGCCATCATCCGCGCCGCGCGCGAGGTGATCGAGGGCAAGCTGGACGATCATTTCCCGCTTGTCGTGTGGCAGACCGGCTCGGGCACGCAGAGCAACATGAATCTCAACGAGGTCATCGCCAACCGCGCCAATGAGCTGCTCGGTGGCGAGCTCGGCGCCAAGAAGCCGGTGCATCCCAACGATCACGTCAACATGAGCCAGTCGTCGAACGACTCGTTCCCGACCGCGATGCACATCGCGGCCGCAAGCCGCATCAATGCCGATCTCGTCCCTGCCCTCGGCGAGCTGCTGCGCGCGCTCCGCAAGAAGGAGAAGGAGTTCGCAAAAATCGTCAAGATCGGGCGGACACACACCCAGGACGCCACGCCGCTGACGCTCGGCCAGGAATTTTCCGGCTACGCCGCGCAGGTCGAAAGCGGCATCGCCCGCCTCAAGGTCGCGGTGAAGGACCTCTATCCGCTGGCCCAGGGCGGCACCGCCGTCGGCACCGGCCTCAACTCCAAGCCGCGCTTCGCAAGACTGTTCGCAAAGCACGTTACTGGGATTACGAAGCTGCCCTTCACCAGCGCCGCCAACAAATTCGAGGCGCTGGCCTCGAACGACGCCTATGTGCTGGCGCACGGCGCCATCAATTCCGTCGCGACAGGCCTGTTCAAGATCGCCAACGACATCCGCCTGCTCGGATCGGGCCCGCGCTCGGGCCTCGGCGAGCTGATCCTGCCGGAGAACGAGCCGGGCTCCTCGATCATGCCCGGCAAGGTCAACCCGACGCAGTGCGAGGCGATGACGATGGTGTGCTGCCAGGTGTTCGGCAATCACACTGCGATCACAGTCGCCGGCAGCCAGGGCCATTTCGAGCTCAACGTCTACAAGCCCGTGCTCGCCTACAACATGCTGCACTCGATCCGGCTGATGGCGGACGCCGCGCGCTCCTTCACTGAACATTGCGTCAGCGGCATCCGCGCCGACGAAAAGCGCATCAGGGAGCTGATGCAGCGCTCGCTGATGCTGGTGACCGCGCTCGCCCCGAAGATCGGCTATGACAACGCCGCCAAGGTGGCGAAGACCGCGCATGCCAACGGCACCACGCTGAAGGAGGAGGCGCTGCGGCTCGGCTTCGTCTCGGCCGACGAGTTCGACCGGCTGGTGCAGCCGGAGAAAATGACGCGGCCTGGATGAATTCCGAATTCCGATAGTCATCCGTAATGATACGGTGCCCTGGGGCTCATAAATATAAGGCCTAAGGGCCGGGATTTGATTACCGTCAATGTTGTGGCGAGGCGGCGTGCTACGCAGGCCTCTCTGCCCTTTGACGGGGCTAATTCATCGTTTGATGGCCCGAGGGGCCAATTGACGAGGACGAGCGAATGGCGATCAAGTCTCATAGGGCGCAACACGGCACCCAGTTTCTGAATGTTTCATCCTGCCAGAAGAGGAGCGGATGATGGAGACGCGGCATGGGGAACGTCATCAACCTGAATCGTTTCAGGAAGCGCGCCGAGCGGGAAGCCACGGCGAAGCAGGCGGACGTCAACCGGGCGAAGTTCGGCCGCACGAAGGCGGAGCGGTCGGCGGAGGAGACACGCGCGGACCAGGCGAAGGCGCATCTGGACCAGCATCAGATCGATCGCGAGGATCAGTCATGAAGTCGCCCGTGGTGAAACGGTCGATCGTGGTCGCCGGCCACAAGACCAGCGTCAGCCTGGAAGAGGCGTTCTGGAACGGCATGAAGGAGATCTCGGGCCTGCGCAACATGACGCTGTCCGAGCTGGTCGGCGAGATCGACGGCAACCGCCAGCAGGGCAATCTGTCCTCGGCGATCCGCCTGTTCGTCCTCGACTACTTCAAGAGCCGCGCCATGGCCGCCATCCAGCCGGAAAAGGTCCCGGCCCAGTAGCCGTTGGGCGTCCCCCAACGGCGCCTCACGGTTCTGCACTTTAAAATCACTCTAAGGTGCAGTTTCAGCCGACCCGCGCGCTTGACCTCACTGCCCTGCGTTGAAAATACAGGGCATGACCGACACCAATGACACGCGTTCGCGGATACCGCTGGGCCTGGCCCAGCGCGGCTATATCGGCATCATCCAACACCTTTCCGCCGGGGATGCGGGCTCCGCGCTCTCGGACATCGAGCTCGAGAGCCGGCTGATCGAGCTCGGCTTCGTCGAGGGCGCCCGGGTCGAGGTCCTGCACGAGGGCCTGGTCGGGCGCGACCCGATCGCCGTCCGTGTCGACAACATCACGATTGCGGTCCGCCGTCGTGAAGCCATGGCCATCATTGTCGCCTAGATAGCGACCGGAAATCTGATCCCATGGAAGCTCCTCTGCTGCATCTCGCCCTGGTGGGCACGCCGAACAGCGGCAAGACGTCGCTGTTCAACGCGCTGACCGGCAGCCGACAGAAGGTCGCGAACTATCCCGGCGTCACCGTCGAGCGCAAGGAAGGCTTCTTCGTCACGCCCCTGGGACGCCAGGTCTCGGTGGTCGACCTGCCCGGCACCTACTCGCTGCGCGGCCGCAGCCCGGACGAGGAGATCACTCGTGACTTCGTGCTCGGCAAGGCGTCCGGCGAAACCGTGCCCGACCTCGTGCTGTGCGTGGCCGACTCGACCAATCTGCGCCTGACCATCCGCCTGCTGCTGGAGCTGAAGCGCACCGGCCGGCCGATGATCCTCGTGCTCAACATGTTCGACATCGCGAGCCGCCGCGGCATCACCGTCGACGTGGAGCGGCTCGCCAAGGAGCTCGGCGTGCCCGTGGTCACCTCGATCGCGGTGCGCAAGAGCGGCACGGCCGACCTGTTGGCGCTGACGGACGAGATCTCGGCGAAACTCGCCGCGGAGCCGCGGGAGAACAGCTGGAGCGCGCTCAGCGTCGCCGAGCTGCGCGCCACCCAGCGCGAGGCCGACCGCATCATCGCCGACTGCGTCAGCCTGCCTGCTAGACCCGACACCTGGACCGCGCGGATCGATGCGGTCGTGCTGCATCCGGTCGGCGGCCTGATCGTGCTCGCTCTCATCCTGTTCGTGATGTTCCAGGCGGTGTTCGCCTGGGCACAGCCGCTGATGGACCTGCTCAACAACGGCTTCGACGCGCTCGGCGAATTCGTGCACGCCACCCTGCCCGCCGGCCTGCTGCAGAGCTTCCTTCAGAACGGCGTGATATCTGGCGTCGGCAGCGTCATCGTGTTCCTGCCGCAGATCATCATCATCTTCCTGTTCATCCTGCTGCTGGAAGACTTCGGCTACATGGCGCGCGCCGCGTTCCTGATGGACCGCATCATGGGCGGCGCCGGCCTGCACGGCCGCGCCTTCATTCCGCTGCTGTCGAGCTTTGCCTGCGCCATTCCCGGCATCATGGCGACGCGCGTGATCGACAACAAGCGCGACCGGCTGACCACGATCCTGATCGCGCCGCTGATGACCTGCTCGGCGCGCATTCCCGTCTACACGCTGATCATCTCTGCCTTCATTCCGGCCAGGGACGTCTGGGGCTTCATCAACCTCCAGGGCCTCGTGATGTTCGGCCTCTACGCCGCCGGCATCACAAGCGCGCTGGTCGTCTCGTTCCTGATCAAGTTCTTCATGCTGCGCGACTATGCGCCGGCGCCGTTCATGCTGGAGCTGCCGGACTACAAGATGCCGCGGCTGAAATCGATCGCGATCGGCGTCTACACGCGGGCGAAAATGTTCCTGCATCGCGCCGGCACCACGATCTTCTCGATGATGGTGCTGATCTGGTTTCTGGCCTCGTTCCCGCAGCCGCCCGCGGGCGCCACCGAACCCGCGATCGACTTCAGCCTCGCCGCGATCATCGGCAAGGCGCTCGAGCCGCTGCTGGCCCCCGTCGGCTTCAACTGGCAGATCGCGGTCGCGCTGATCCCGGGCATGGCGGCGCGCGAGGTCGCGGTCGCAGCCCTCGGCACCGTCTATGCGATCGAAGGCGGCAAGGAAGCGGCCGAGCAGATCGGCCAGGTGCTGGCGACGAAATGGTCGCTCGCCACCGCGCTGTCGATGCTGGCCTGGTACATCTTCGCCCCGCAATGCGCATCCACGCTCGCGGTGATCCGGCGCGAGACCGGCAGCTGGACCTGGATGGCCGTGACCTTCTTCTACATGCTGGTGCTGGCTTATGCCGCGAGCCTTCTGACCTACAACGTCGCGGTCGCGCTCGGCGCGGGGTAGCGCCCTCTCCAAACTAAAATTGCGAAAACAACCCCATGCACAGTAGACGGGGATTGTCGGGCTCGTGATCGGTGACGTCAGTGAAGTCGTTGATGCATCCGAGGAAACAGACGTAACCCGGATGGAGCGCAGCGAAGTCCGGGAAAGCGCATCTGATGCGAGGATTCCCGGATTGCGCTACGCTCCATCCGGGCTACGGACTACGGCGTGCCGGTTGCGCCGTCGGGCAAAACAGGAGCAGATGGCATCCTCCCGGGATTCCCACCTCGACTGCGCCACCATACGACTGGACGCGTTCGGTCCGAACCAAAATCAACAAATCAAATGGAGGCGACGCAAGGCCTCCTCCGGTGCCTCATCATTACTGGCAAACATAACCGCAGGAATTGATGCCGGACATCCGCGCGTTTGCTTTCGCTCCCCATGAAAAAGGCCCCGGTCGATGCCGGGGCCTGAGTTCACTGGGAGGACTTTGGATCAATAGCGCGCCGCGCCGTAACCGCCGAAGCGATAGTTCACGCGAACCGTGACCATGTCGATATCCTGGGTGACACCGCTGCCGGTGAGGGTGAACCCACCGGGTGTGACCACGCCTGCGAAGGAGGTGTTGTCACGCCCCATCCAGAGGTGGTCGTATTCGACACCGACCGTCCAGTTCGGGCTGAAGCCATACTCCCAGCCAACACCCAGGGCACCGCCCCAGCGCGTGTGACCTGCCGAGGCGAGGCCGACGCCTGTGACGTTGTTGAAGATGTCAAAGCGATTGCGCGTCACGGCGGCGCCGCCCTTCACGTAGAGCAGTGAGGCGTTCCATGCCCAACCGAGCTGAGCCGTGAACAGCCCGATCGCATCGGTCTTGCCCGTGGTCGAGATAAACGGATCGATCACGCTGACGCGTGTGTTCTTGATCTCGGCCCAATCACCCTGAGCTTCCAGGCCGAGCACGAACTGATTGGTCTGCCAGCGATACCCGATCTGTCCACCGACGAGGCCTCCGGAGCGATCGGCGCAACCACTTGCGACGTTGCCTGCGGGCGTTATCAAATCGACGCAACCGTGGCTCTGCCCCCAGCCTCCGTTGGCGCCGATGTAAAATCCGGTCCAGTTGTAAACCGCCACCACCGGTGCCGGCGGCGGCGCCTTGACGGCCATATCGGCCGCCATGGCCGGAGCCGCCATGCTCAGCGCAGCGAAGCCGATCGCCGCGATCGAAAGCTTTTTCTTCATCGTTTCGTCCCCTTTGCTCAAATTTCTTTCGTCAGAAGCGAGCCCTAATGCAGGCTGGCGTGCATAAAGCTTGCGAACATCCTGAAGTTTACGCGCGAGGGGATTTTGGGCTCGTATCAAAATGGCAACACCCAAGCGCCATCGCTGTGCACAGAAGAGTGCTTAGTCAGTCTTTGAAGTGCCGTGCGCTCCAGCACCGTCCTGTTCGTCAGCAAGCCACGCGCCGATGCCGGAGGATGGGATCACCCGCTTCGGCAGGTGCGGGTTGATCGTGCCTGCAAAGACGGAAAGTCCCTCATCGCGCTTGGCGCGCGCAAACAGCTTGGCTTCATGTTCAGTCGCGAAGGTCTTCGTCTCGCGCGGACTTCGTTGTCTCGGCAGAACGCCTCGCCGTTGCACTTCGAAGGTGACGTACCAGGTCGGACTCATTGCGCACACCAACATGTCACCAGTCCCTAGAGTCGCCTTATGGTGCGGCTGTCATCCGCCTGTTTGATTCAGATCAAGCAGCGACTTGACTGCGAACGCTTGACGCGCCGGGTCGCGAACTGAGGGTCGGTTGACCCGTCGGGCAACACAGGAGCACGATGGCATCATCGGCTTCAGTGACATCCGGCTCCCGACCTTCTCCGTCCCGCGAATGGCGATGCGATACCGTCTTCGGGCTGGATCGGCGCCGTGATCAGGGCCGACCGCCACCCCATCAGCAGGGAACCCGTCGCCGATCTGAGAGTTCGTTCCAAGGCCGTTCGGCTTAACCGGGCGCGAGCCCTGGGACTCGCGCAGGGGCGGTGGCGCCCTTCTCTCGAAGCGTCAAAGGGGATCAATGAGCAGTCCATCCAGCACTGTTACGGACAGTGCGCCCCGAGAGCTGTCCAGAATATCGACCGGCAGCGCCGGGCTGGACGACATCCTGGGTGGCGGCTTCGACGCCAACCGGATGTATCTCTACGAGGGGCAGCCCGGCACGGGCAAGACCACCATCGCGCTTCAGTTCCTGCTGAGGGGGGTGCGGAACGGAGAGCGCGTGCTCTATATTTCGCTGTCCGAAACCAAGCGCGAGCTGGACGTCGTGGCGCAGCGGCACGGCTGGACGCTGGACGGCATCGACATCTTCGAACTGGTTCCGCCGGAGACGACGCTCGATCCGGAGCGCGAGCTCACGGTGTTTCATCCCGCCGAAATGGAGCTGAGCGAGACGACCGGCCTGATCTTCAGGGAAGTCGAGCGGGTCAATCCCAACCGCGTCGTGCTCGACAGCCTGTCCGAACTGCGCCTGCTTGCCCAGAACCCGCTTCGTTACAGGCGCCAGGTGCTGGCCCTGAAACATTTTTTCACCAACCGCAATTGCACAGTGGTCCTGCTCGACGATCTTTCGTCATCTCAGGACGATTTGCAGCTCCATTCCATTGCGCACGGCGTGGTGATGCTCGAACAGGTCGCGATCGATTACGGCGCCGAGCGGCGCCGGCTCCGCGTGATCAAGATGCGCGGCATCCGGTTTCGCGGCGGGTTTCACGATTTCACGATCGAGCGAGGCGGCCTGCAGATATTCCCCCGCCTGGTGGCGGCCGAACATCACAAGACCTTCGTCGGCGACTTCACCCCGAGCGGCAACGCCGAGCTCGACCAGCTCCTGGGAGGCGGCCTCGAGCGCGGCACCAACGCGCTGCTCATCGGCGCCGCCGGCGTGGGCAAATCATCGGTTGCGCTCACCTACGCGATCGCGGCGGCCGAACGTGGCGAGCACGCGGTGTTCTTCGCGTTCGATGAAGGCCGCGGCACGGTCGAAGCGCGCGCCCGGACACTTGGCCTGCACCTGCAAGAACACGTCGATTCGGGGCTTGTCCGGTTTCAGCAGATCGATCCCGCCGAGCTGTCGCCGGGTGAGTTCGCCGCAAACGTGCGAAAGAGCGTCGAGGCCGACAATGCCCGTCTCGTCATCATCGACAGTCTGAACGGTTATCTGGCCGCGATGCCCGACGAGCGATTTCTCATCCTGCAGATGCACGAACTCTTGAGCTACCTGGGGCAGCAGGGTGTGCTGACCATCCTGGTCCTCGCCCAGCATGGCCTCGTCGGTCCGATGGATACGCCTCTCGACATCAGCTATCTCAGCGATTCCGTGGTCATGCTGCGCTATTTCGAGGTCGGCGGAACGGTGCGGCGCGCTCTGTCTGTCGTCAAGAAGCGCAGCGGCCGACACGAGCATACCATCCGGGAATTTCGGCTTAGCAGCGCCGGCATCACGCTCGGCCCGCCCCTGAGGGAGTTCAGCGGCATCTTTTCCGGCAATCCGCATTATACCGGGGCACCTAAGCCCGAAGGGTCGGTTGAATGAGCGTTGAGCGAGATCACCATGTTCTCGTCTTTGCTCCGATCGGGCGCGACGGACTTGCCTCCGTTGAGTTGTTTCGGAGTTCGCACCTGGAAGCGACCAGCTGCCGCAATCTGCCCGAACTCGTCAGCGAGATGGCAGCCGGCGTCGGCGCCGTTTTCCTTGCCGAGGAAGCTCTGTTCGGGAAAGACACCTCGCCGCTGGCACAATGGATCGAGAGCCAGCCGCCCTGGTCCGACCTGCCCTTCGTCGTCCTGACCAGCCATCGCGAGCAGCCGGCCGTCCTCGCCTGGCGCCGCAGCATTGTCGCGCTTCTCCGTAACGTCTCGCTGCTCGAGCGGCCGGTTCAGCCAATGACGCTGACCAGCGCCGTTCAATCGGCACTGCGCGCGCGGCGGCGCCAATATGAAATCCGGGCCCTGTTTGCGGCGCGCGAACAGGCGGCTCAGGAGCTCGAGACGCTGGTGGTCGAGCGCACGCGGGCCCTTGCGGAAGCCGTCGAGCAACTGCGCGTCGAGATCGACGAGCGGGCCCGGGTCGAGGAGACGCTTCGGCAAGCCCAGAAGATCGAAGCCATCGGACAGCTGACCGGCGGGGTGGCGCACGACTTCAACAATCTGCTGATGGTGATCTCCGGCGGCCTCGACATGCTCGACCGCCAGACCGATCCGGACCGTCGTCGCCGGCTCATGGACGGGATGGTCCAGGCCGCCCAGCGCGGGGCCAGCCTGACCAGGCAGCTTCTCGCGTTCTCCCGCCGGCAGACGCTCCGGCCGGAGCCTGTCGACGTCGCCTCACAGATGGGCGGCATGCGCGAACTGCTCGATCGAAGCCTGAGAGGCGACGTCCACGTCGAGTTCGATTTTCCGGACACGCTCTGGCCGGTGGAGGTCGATCCCGGCGAGCTCGAACTCGTGATCCTCAACCTCGCCGTCAACGCCCGCGACGCCATGCCCAATGGCGGCACGATTCTCGTGCGCGGGGAAAATCTGCCCGATCTGAATGACGAGCAGATCGCCGGAGACTATGTGCGCCTGTCCGTCGTCGATACCGGTGTCGGCATGAGTCCGGAGATCCTGTCACGCGTTTTCGAACCATTCTTCACGACCAAGGAGGTCGGAAAGGGCTCGGGGCTCGGGCTCGCCCAGGTCCATGGATTCGCGACGCAGTCGCGGGGGACGGTCCGCATTCGATCGGAAGTCGGCCGAGGCTCCAGCATCGAACTCTATTTGCCGCGATCGCTCAGCACTCCTTCCAGGGAGCGACACCTGATCGATCTCAACATGGTGCGGCCGAAGAAGAGCAATCATGGCCGCATCCTTCTGGTCGAAGACGATGACGAGGTTGCCGCGCTGGTGAGCGAGATGCTGGGCCAGCTCGGTTACGAGGTCACGCACGCGGCGAGTGGCGCGGCCGCGCTCGGTGCCCTGGCCGACGGCCGCGCCGTCGACCTCGTCTTTTCCGATATCATGATGCCCGGCGGCATGAATGGGGTCGAGCTGGCGCGGGAGATCAAGAGAAGGCGAAGCGACATCCCCGTGCTTCTGACCAGCGGATACTCCGAAGCCGCGGTTCAAGACGCCGAATTGGCGGGTCTGCAGATTCTGCCGAAACCCTACCATATCGACGAGCTGGCCGCGGCGCTCAGCGCGGCCAAGTCAGAACCCGGGCGCGACATGGAGTCCAAGCGGTCCAGCCGCTGCTGATGGCGTGCGGTGTCGCATCGCGAAAGCAATCGACGACAGGCCTCCAAAGCGGCTATCAGTCTCCATGGACCGCTTCAGCACCGACAGATTGACCGCCGAGAGGCTTCGCGAAGACCACCTCGACGACCTCGTCACGCTGCATCTCGATGCCGAGGTGTCCCGCTATCTCGGCGGCGTGCGTGCACCCGAGGTCACCAAGACCTATCTCGCGATCAACATGGCGCATTGGGACCAGCACGGTTTTGGGCTGTGGGTGCTGCGAACGAAGGACGGCGCCTTCGCCGGGCGAGCGGGCATCCGGCACATCCTCGTGGACGACATCGACGAGATCGAGATTGCCTACGCATTCAAGCGCGAGTTCTGGGGCCGCGGATTTGCGAGTGAGGTCGCAATCGCGCTGACGGACATTGGGCTGTCGCACCACGAACTGCCGTCTCTCATCGGCCTTGTCTATGTCAGCAACGGCGCATCCCGCCGCGTGCTGGAGAATGCCAATTACATCCTCGAGAAGAGCACGACGCGTCATGGCAATGATGTCGTGATTTACCGCGCTCGGCGGTGAGATGCGTCTCGCAGGATGGGTAGAGCGAAGCGAAACCCATCCTTGCTTCCGGGCGCGTTGAAGCGTGATGGGTTTCGCTGTGCTCTCCCCGTCCTACGGGCTATCGCAAAGCCGCTTTAGGCTCCGCCGGTGCGGAGCCGGACAACCGATTGCGGCAACGAGGCGAGAAACAACACCGCGCAAACACACAGCAGGACGATGTCCTTGAACAGGAACTCGCCGGCCAGATTCCACGCCATCGGATCGGTTGACAGGCTCCATGTGACGACGCCCGGCGTCGTAAAGAAGAACGACCACGTGATCGCGAAGGTCATCATGCCCATGAACGAACCCAGCGCCGACAAGACCGGACTGAAGCTGCCTGCCACGAGCAGCGCCGCGATCACGAATTCGGCGACACCGAGAACATAGGCCTCTCCCCTCAGGCCGAATACCGACAGCCAGGAGATGAACGGGCTGTGGCTGATGAACTGGGCGATACCCTGTGCGGATTGCAGTGTGAATTTCTGCATTCCAAACGATACGAATATGACCACCATGACCCAGCGCAGAATGGCGAGCGGACGATAAGAGCCTCCACCATTCTCCGCGACGTTGAATCCCATCATGCGACGATTTCTCCCCGGATTGCGCATCCATCTATTGGCGAACGAAGCGTCCGCTACGGGCTATTCGGAGGGGAGCGTCTGTCGTTACATCCGCAGCGGGGTTCCACGATCACAGCTGCGTGCAACGCGCGTGTCCGCGCCACGGTCGAGACTCGCGCATTTCGGATCGACAGGCTCTAGCCGTCGCCGCAATTGCGATGACAGTGCATTCAATTGATGCGCACGGGGTCCCCTGCTTCGAGTTAAGTGCACTGTCACCGGCTACCCGGGTGCCGGGCCGACAAGGCCTGACCGGCAGGTAAGGCCCGCAGATGACGAAAGCAGACAAGGCGGTTTATGCGGCCGTTGAATTTTCTAGTCCTCGCGGCGAGCGAGAAATCTGTCAGCAGATCCGCACATTCACGGACAAATCAGTACGGGAGTTTTCGCCTGCGCCAGCACCTTGTTTGTCACGCTACCGATGAGAAGCATGGAGAGTCCGCTGCGGCCATGGGATGACATCACGATGAGATCGCAACCTTTATTCTCGGCTGCTGCGATGATGGCTTGATGGGGTTGCCCGTTCTCCACTTGAATCGGTTCGCAGGAAACGCCGGCCTCCTTGGCCGCATTTGCCGCGCGATCCAACGCGCTCGTGGCCTGTTCCTTGCGCAGCTCGGCATATGTTGCGACTGCTTCACGGAACCGCCCTGTCATTTCTGAAAACGGCTCCACAACGAAGATTAGAGATACCTTGGCTCCAAGGGATTTCGCCAGCGCCAACCCATGCGCCACGCCGTGCTCCGCTAGCTCCGACCCATCTGTCGGAATGAGAATATGCCGGTACATGCTTCACCTCCCGCCTGTCTGGACGTATCGCTGCCTTCCGAATCTAAGCTGGGCCCGCGTTTCGGATACGATCTTGAGATAGATCAATCTCTCGGCCCAGCTCGCAGGATGGGTAGAGCGGAGCGAAACCCATCAGCACGCCTGGATGGAACGATGGGTCTCGCTGCGCTCTACCCATCCCACAGGCCGCGAGCTACCGCTCGCCCGGCCACATCGCCATGGCCGCCTTCGCTACGCCTCTCAACTCCTCAGGCGTCGCGTCGTCCTTGGCCTGGATCGCCATGCCTTCGAAGACGCTGAGGTAGAACCGGCTCAGCGCATCGATGTCGGTTGCGGCAGGCAGTTCGCCGCTCGCGACCGCAGCCTCCAGCCGCCCGCGCAAATTGCCGAGCATGTCGAGCCGGGCCTTCTTGATCTCGCGGGCAATCGTTGCCGGCCATTCGTCGCTGACGGCGCCCAGCACGGCCATGCAGCCGGCCGGCGCTCTCCGGGATTTCGGCAGGGTCTCGGCCGCCCCGATCAGCAGATTCTCGATGCCGGCGCGCGCGGTCGCACCTTCCGCAAGCCGGTCCCAGACCGGCTGGCCCTGGGTCTCGACGTAATGCTCGATCGCGGCAAGGTAGAGTGCCTCCTTGCTTTCGAAGGCCGCATAGAGGCTGGGCGAGCTGACGCCCATGGCGTCGCAGAGGTCGTGCATCGAGGCTGCCGCAAAGCCCTTGCGCCAAAACAGCAGCATGGCGGCCTCCAACGCCGCGTCGCGATCAAATTCCCGTGGCCGACCTGCCATCGCCCGTCTTTCTGTAATGATCAACACATAATTCACTTGACCGCGGCAATCAAGACTCCACATATTCTGTGTTGATCATTACAGAATTGGAGAGATCACATGACACTGGCAGGAAAACGGGCCCTGGTGACGGGCGCAAGCAGGGGTATCGGTGCGGCCATCGCGAAGGCGCTCGCCGCGGAAGGCGCCGATGTCGCGATTACTTACGAGAAGTCGGCGGAGATCGCCGCCAAGGTCGTGGACGCGATCAAAGCGACGGGCCGGAAAGCCGTAGCGATCCAGGCCGACAGCGCCGATGTCGCTGCCGTTCAGGCTTCGGTCGACAAGACCGTCAAGGAGCTGGGCGGGCTCGACATCCTGGTCAACAATGCCGGCATTCTGCGATTGGGCGGCCTCAACGACATCTCGCTCGCCGACATCGACGCGATGCTGAACGTCAACGTGCGTTCGCCGATCGCCGCGAGCAAGGCGGCGCTGCCGCACCTTGGCAAGGGCGGCCGCATCATCACCATCGGCAGCTATTTCGCCGACCGCGTGCCCTCGCCGGCGCTCGGCGTGTACGCGGCGTCGAAGTCGGCGCTAACCGCATTCACCAAGGCGCTGGCGCGGGAGCTTGGCCCGAGGGACGTCACGGTCAACCTCGTGGCACCGGGCTCGATCGACACCGACATGAATCCGGCGCACGGACCGACCGCGGAGACGCTGAAACAGTTCATGGCACTGGGCCGGTATGGTGCGACGGAAGACATCGCGAATGCCGTGGCATTCCTGGCGAGCGCGAAGGCAAAATACATCACCGGCTCGACCTTGACCGTCGACGGCGGCGCGAACGCCTAGACATTCTGGCGCTTCGCGTTCGTCCAACAGGAGGTTGAGAAGCTGGCCATAACTGCGATCGAGCTTCAGCCGACGCGGAAAGGCGCGAGCTTCAAACGCGATGACGCCAAGGCGAGGATCAAGTCGGCCGGGACGGCGATGGCAAAATAAGATGATGTTCGCGATCATCATGGCGGGCGGCCGATGCCTCGGCCGCCCCCGAGCGTTAGATGGAGCGTGTCGCGTGCTTCGTCTCTCGTCCAGCTTCGAGCATGACAGCACGACTGTCACTTTGGCTTGAACGTCAAAATGCCGTTTGCACTCATCGTTCGCACCCGTCATTGTTTCGCAACGCCGCCCGGATGTTGAGCGGGTTCCGGTGATCAAACGGGAGGCCTTGCCATGCAAGACGTCGAGAAGCGTGTCATTGGCAAGGTTATGTGGCGGCTTATACCGTTCCTGATCGTCTGCTATTTCGTGGCCTATCTTGACCGCGTCAATGTCGGCTTTGCCAAGCTGCACATGAACCAGGCGCTGGGTTTAAGTGAAGCAGCGTTCGGACTGGGCGCGGGCTTGTTCTTCGTCGGGTATTTCCTGTTTGAAGTCCCCTCCAACATCTTCCTGGAAAGAGTTGGCGCGCGCGTCTGGATCGCCCGCATCATGATTACGTGGGGGATCGTCTCGGCGGCCTTCGCATTCATCCCATCGATATCGGCAGCAACGGGACTACCGACGACGGGCGTCTTCTACTCTCTCCGGTTGCTGCTCGGCGCCTGCGAAGCGGGATTCTTTCCGGGCATCATCTTCTATCTGACCCTTTGGTTCCCGGCGGTTTACCGGGCTCGGGTCATCAGCCTGTTCATGCTGGCGATCCCGATTTCGTCCATCATCGGGTCGCCCATCTCCGGGCTTCTGCTCGGCGTGACCGGTTGGGGATTGGAAGGCTGGCAGTGGCTGTTCATTCTCGAGGCGCTGCCGTCGGTCGTGGTAGGCATCTGCGTCCTGCTCTATCTGACCGATTTTCCGCGCCAGGCCCGCTGGCTGCAACAAGACGAGATTGCCTGGCTGGAAGACGTGCAGGCCACCGAGAAGCGAAACAAAGAGAAGGTCGAACACCTGTCATTGGGTCAGGCGCTCACCGATTACCGCATTTTGTTGTGCGCTCTGGTGTACTTCTGCCTGAATGCTGCAAGTTATGGCGTGGCGTTCTTCCTGCCGACCATCATCAAGGGTTTTGGCGTCAGCGATACCCAGACCGGCTTGCTCGCAGCGCTGCCCTTTATTTTCGGGGCCGCGGGCATGGTGCTGCTTGGTCGTCATTCCGATCGGACCATGGAACGAAAGGGTCACGTCGCCGCGGCACTGTTGATGGCAGCGGTGGGAATCGGAGTGGCAGGTCTCGTTTCCAACTCCGTCCTTGTCATGGCATTGCTTTGCTTCGCGCAGATCGGCGTCTCCGCGGTCCCCCCGATGTTTTGGCCGCTGCCGGCGAGCTTTCTAACGGGAGCATCGGCTGCCGCCGGCATCGCCGCGATCAACTCGCTTGGAAATCTTTCCGGTTTCGCCGGTCCTTACGCAATGGGCTACCTGAAGGATTTAACCGGCAGTTTTACCGCAGGTCTTCTGTTGCTGGCGGGTTGCGCGCTGGTGGGCGCAGTCGTTGTCGTGCTGCTACGCATCGATGCAAGGCGCGAGCAAGTGTCCGGCGAAATCGCGATGGCACACTAGACGCTGGTGATCGTCGCTACCTGAAATACCCGAGCACGAGATCGATATCCGCGCTGCCGGCAACCGTGCCGTTGAGCTCGGCGTCGATGACGCGGCGGCAGGCCGCGATCGCGGCGTGATCGCCGAGATCGTTGGCGGCTTCGAGCACGAGCCAGGCGGCGTCGACGGAAGCCTTCTCGGGAGCCGAACCGCCGGCATCGACGGGCAGGCTCTTGTTCTTGCGAATTGCGGTGCCGAATTGAGGCAACATTGCAAATACTCCCCTCTGGCTCAGTGCACCTGGAGCTCGGGCTGACGGCCCGTATCGGCACCCGCGCCGGTCTTGCGCGACTGGTAGAACTTCAGAATGCTGCGCGACGTCTCGATCTTGAGCTTGCCGAACTCGCGCTCGCTGTCATGGAGCTCGCGCGCCGTGATCAGATGATCCTTGGCGCCGAGGAACAGCAGCGACATGGTCGTGTCCCACGAGAAATCGAGCGCCTTGCACAGCACCAGAAGTATCTCGCGATTGCGGTCCATCATCGCGCGCTCGATCACGTCGACCGGAAGCGACGACAATAGTGACAGGCCGATCTGCACCTCGTCGAAACGGTGCTGGCGCGCATAGTTCGAGATCGAGTCCTGGTTGAGGTTACCCTGGCGGTACTGCGTCGTCACCACGCGCTTGGCGACGAAATAGCTGCGCGAGGACGGCCCGAACTTGGACTGCAGATCGCCGGTGACGTCGGTCACCGAGCTCTGGATCTGCGCCATCATCTCGGGCCGCTCGTGCTCGAGGCGGCGGCGGACGTCTTCCGACGCCTTGGAAATGAGCTGCTGGAAGATGTGGCGCGGCACGTCCTTGCGCAGGCCGAGCTGCTCGGCGAGGATCGAGTCGCCCTCCGCGCGCCGGACCATGTGCAGCAGGCCCGAGCCCGAGAAGCGCGCGCCCTCGTTCCTTGCGACAGAGGTCACGACCGCCTGGTCGCCGCGCTTGACCAACACGTCGGTGACGGCTTCGCCGATCGACTTGCGCTGGGCGATCGCAAGCAGATGCGCCTGGCCCTTGGTCATGGCGCTCTGGACCAGCATCTTCTCGTCGATACGAGCGGAGTCGCGCAGCACGGGACCGGCCACGTCGATCTCGTCGTCGAGGGCGAGCTTTTCGATGACATTGAGCGGAGCGTGGTCGCAGGCCGACATCAGCTCGGAGAGCTGCGCCCGCGCGGCGACCTCGATCTCGTCGGCGAGCCGCCCGATGACCTCGCCGAACATGCTGATCTCGTCGTCGCTGTAGCGGCCGGTGATCAGGATGTCGGTCGCATGCCACAACGCCTTCGCCCGGCTCTCGTCGGTGCCGCGCGCGATCGCGTCGTCCAGATCCTGCAGAAGCGATTTCGCCCCGTTCATCTCGTTACCCCAGTTCTTGGTTAGCCATCCTGCTTGTGCTGGCAGGACGCCGAATTCCTCTGGGAACCGACACTAGAGATCAAACGCGAGAATCCAGTAAAGTCGGCAGATCAGTTTTGCCGAGCAAAATTCGTTAAAATGCGCGGGAATGGGTTTACCGGCGGGCAAGGGCCAGCGCTTGCCGAACAGGCTGCCGCGTTCACGGATTCGACGGCGTCAGCACCAGCGGTGGCTTCGGCTTGGGTTTTGCGGGCGGCGGGCCTGGCGCCGGCCTCACCTCGATCGGCGGCGGCAGCGGGGCGATCTGCTGGCTCGCGAGCGGCGGGCTTGTGAGTGGCGGGCTCGGCACCGCGGGGGCGGCCTGCGGCGCCTTCGGCGTCGGCGCGGCCTTTGGCTTCGGCGGCGCGCGGCGCGGATCGCGGCCGGGCAACGGCACGTCGGTCAGCGACGGCTCGGGCACCGGATCGGGCGAGACCAGCGTCGGCAGCGCCGCAGTCGCCGGCGGCGGCTCGCCACGCTCGATCGCGTCCAGCCGGCGCGTCTCGCGATCGATCGTGCGCACCGCGAGCCAGGACGACAGCGGCGCGAGATCGACGGTGCGGTTGAGCCTGTCGGGGGGACCCGCCGCGAACAACTGGATCTCCGGCGGCGCGCCCGAAAGTCCGGTCATGATCGGCGTCAGGCTGGCGCGGATGTCGGCCTGGTCGGCGGGAATATCGTAGCCGCCGGAGACGATGGCCCGCGCGTTCTTGGCTTCCAGCGGTGTCGCGCCGACGCGCAGGCGCCCGTCGCGGATCGTGAACGGGATCTGCGCCGAGGCGACCGCGATCGGACCGGCCGACAGCGCAGGCTCGACGAGCTGCCGCAGCCTGTTGTCGTCGGCAACCTGGCCGCCGTCGCTGGCGCGGATGGCGATCTCGAAGGCGCGCGGATTGAGGCCGCTGATTTCCGCGGCCTCGAGCGTCACCGTGCCATTGCCGGCGAGCGCACCGGTCAACGCCGCAACGCTGCGGCCCTGGCTGGTCAGCGCCATCTGCACCGAGGCGCGTCCCTTGGGCAATGCGAGATCGCGGTAGCGCAGCGCCGCCGCATCGACATTGCGCAGCTCGATACGTGCGTTCAGCGCAACGCCATTGGCGCCATTGCGCGCGTCGAAGCTCGCCGACATCTCACCACCGCCGACACCGCCCTTGAGCGCGTCGAGCGCGAGCGACTGGCCGTCGCTCCGGATCGTGCCGCCGACGGGGCGCAGCTCGATGCCGTCAGGCAAGGTGCCGCGCAGGGCCTGGAAGGCGATGCGGCCGCGCCAGCCGCCGAGCAGCCCCGCACTCAGGGGATCGCCGGCATCATGTCCGGCGGCGCCGATGGCCATCGCGAACGCGGGCGCAAGATCGAGCGCGTCGAGGCCGATTTCGCCATCGACGCTCTTCTCCTGATCGAGCGTCACCGCGAGATGCCCGCGCAGATGCGAGCCGGCCGCGCTGCTGTCGAGATCGTCGAAGGTCAGGCGGTTGCCGGAGAGGCCGACGCGCGAGGACAGGTTGACGCTCTGCACTGACTTGTCCGCCGGGCTGGTCCCGAACAGCGGCGCCAGATTGGCATTGCGCACGCGCAAATTCACGCTGGCCTTCGGCTGGAACGAACTGGGGTCCGACAATTCGATGCTGCCTTGCGCATCCGCATCCAGTCCGCCGCCACTGAGCTTTGCGTTCAATTGCAACGGCCGGCGCCACGCGCCACTCAACCGGCCTTCGAACTGCGAAGGGCCCTCGCCCGCGGCAGCGACGCGATCGAGGCCGAGCAGCGCCAGCAATGCGCCCGCCTTCGGCGTCGAGATTTTCGAGTCCAGCGTGAAGTCGCTGTTGCGCAAGCGGTCGATGTCGATGTCGATGCCGTTGACCGCCGCTACCGGCGTCTGCCCGGCCAGCGTCGCTGTGGCCTTGAGCTGCGGCGCATCGAGATCGAGCACGGCGCGCGCGTCGCTGCGATCGGCATGGTCGGCGTTCTTGTCGAGGCTGAGGTCGAGCTTCAGCCGCGTCGCACCGGGCAATGACGGGATGGCGTCGAACCGTGCGCGCACCGAAGGCGCGATCGGCTCGAGCAGCGCGGTGAGCTCACGCAGCGAATTGGCCGAGGATTTCAGCGCGAGCTTGCCGGTGGCATGAACGCGGTCGAAGCTGCCGCTTGCTTCCGTGGTCACCCCGCTCGCCTGGCCGAAGCGCAACTGCTCCAGCGACAGCGCCGCAGGGCCGTAGCCGAGCTTCGCCGTGAACGGCCGCAGCTCCTGTCCGGCCGACATCGCGCGGCCGACATCGAGCGCAAGCTTGGCTTCCTCCGGCCATTCGCCCTGTGGCCCCGCGAGCGCGCGCACGAAGCTTGCGGCGGCATCGAGGTCGAGACGGTCGGCCTTGAGCTCGGCGTCGATCCGCGAGCCCTTGCTCGCGCCGGTCTGGACGAAGGCGATGCGGCCCTCCACCGCGCCGCCCTCGATCTCGGCCTTCAGCCTGTCGACGGCGAGATGGTTGGCGGCGATGGTCACGTCGCCGGCAAGGCGCAACGGCCGCGTGCTGCGGCGGTTGATCTCGCTGCGGCCCTGGAGCCAGGCCACCAGCGTATCGGGGTCGGACGACTCGACGCTGAGACGGCCGCTAAAGCTGTCGGCGCCGGGCGTTGCGCCGTTGAGCGAGAGCTGCGTCATGCCGGGCGCGCGCAGCTCGAGCCGCTGGAAAGTCCAGGACCTTCCGTCGGTCTGAAGCTCCGCCGTGATGTTCTGGAGCGGACGCCCGCCCAGCATGATCTGGTCGGAGTTGAACTCGATCTGCGCCGGCATCGGCGCCTGCGGGATCGCCGCAAGGCCCGCGCGCAGCGCCGGCAGGACGCGCTGCGGCTCGGCATCATCCTTGCCCGCCAGCTTGTCGGCATCGACCTGGCGCGCCGACAGCACCGCGCGCAGTAGCGGCGAGGCGCCGAACCTGACATCGCCGACACCGCCAAACTTGAGCGCATTGTCCTCGGCGCCGAAGCTCGCGTCGATCTGATCGAATTTGGCGCCGGCCGGATCGGCCTTGAGCTTTGCCGTGAGCTTCCAGGGTGTCGGCCCCGCCGTGCCCGCCTTCTTGACCGGGGGCACAGCGAGCGTCAGCGCGCCGTCGAATTTCGGCAGGCGGTTGTCGAAGGCGAGCACGCCTTCGAGATCGGCCAAGATCGCGCGCTCGCCGGGATCGATGTTGAGGTGGAGACGGGTGGCGCTGCCGTCGGCGCTCGGGCCGGAGGAGACGCGGAACGGATAGCGCACCCCGGTGGCGGTGAAACTGCCGTCGCCGCGGACCGAGCCGGCCAGCGAGCGCACGTCGCCGGAAAAGGTGATATCGTTCAATTCCAGCGTCGAGCGGCTGGCGGCATCGTGCAGGGCGATGCGGCCGGTGAGGTTCAGCCGCTCGATCGCAAGCGAGGCCAGGTTGAAGGTGCCGCTCGCGGTGGACGGCAAATCGACCCGGCCCTTGGCATCCAGGCCGAGATCCACGGCCATGCCGTTGACGGTCAGCTCGGTGGCGCGCCATTCGCCGCGCATCAGTGAGCTCAGGCTGAACTCGACGTCGAGCTTGTCGGCGCGCAGGCGGCCGAGATCGTTGTTGCCGCCGAAGGTGACCGAGCGCAGCCGCAGCGTCGGCGCCGGCAGCAGCCGCGCATCCAGCTCGCCCGCCACCCGCACCGGCACGCCCATGATCGTGCCCGCCTCCGCCTCGAACTGGGGCCTGAACTGGTTCCAGTCGATGAAGTAAGGCCCGATCAGCGCGGTCAGCAGCGCAATGATGAAGGCAATCGCCAATCCGAGCAGCGTCGTCTGCACGGGTCTCCCCTCGGCCAAATCGGCCCGGGCCGAACCTGAGGGCCTCAGGCGCGCCGGAACAGCCCCTTATATAAGGGGAAGTGTGGCGAAGTCACAGCGACTGTTGCGCGCGGAGGTTAACGCTGGCGGGAGACCCTCATGGTGAGGAGGCGCGCTAAGCGCCGTCTCGAACCATAGAGGCCCCCGCGCCCGCGGCTATCCTTCGAGACGGCTGCTTTGCAGCCTCCTCAGGATGAGGACCGGCGCTCGCAGATGCAGCGCCGCCGGCCATCACCAGCTTGCCGGCAGGCGTTTCAGGCCGCGCAGCACGAAGGTCGGGCGCCATTCCGGGTTCTCGACGTCGTCGATGCGCAAATCCGGCAGCCGCCGCAACAGCGTCGCGATGGCGATTTCGGCCTCGATGCGCGCCAATTGGGCGCCCAGGCAGAAATGGATGCCGCCGCCGAACGACAGCGGCTTGACGTTGGGCCGGGTGACGTCGAGCCGGTCGGGGCGATCAGGGTAGACCGCCGGATCGCGGTTGGCCGAGCCGAGCAGGCAGAGCACGGTCTCGCCCTTGGGGATGCTCTTGCCGCCGAGATCCGCGATGTCCTCCAGCGCCACGCGCCCGGTCATCTGCACCGAGGAATCGTAGCGCAAGAATTCCTCGATCGCGTTGACCATCAACTCGGGCCGCGCCTTCAGGAGCGCGAGCTGATCCGGATTGCGATGGAGCGCGAGCAGGCCGTTTCCGATCAGATTGACGGTGGTCTCGTGGCCGGCGCCGAACAGCAGGATGATGTTGGCGGTCAATTCTTCGTTGGTGAGCTTGTGGCCGTCTTCCTCGGCCTGCACCAGCTGGGTGGTGAGATCGTCGCCGGGATTGCGGCGGCGCAGCTCGAACAGCTGCTGGAAATACATCTGCGCCATCATGTTGCCGGCGTTGCCCTTCGCGATCTCTTCCGGCGTGAGGGGCACGGGGTCAAGCAGCCGCCCGCCATCGCGCGAGCTGTTGTAGAAGGTCTCGCGATGATCCTCGGGGATTCCGAGCATGTCGCAGATGATGGTGACCGGCAGGCGGAAGGCGAAATCCTCGATCAGGTCCATGTGGCCGCGCTCGATCACCGCATCGATGGTCTGGTCGACGATCGCCTGGATCCGCGGCCGCATGTCCTCGACGCGACGGGCGGTGAAGGCCTTCACGACGAGGCCGCGCAGGCGGGTGTGGTCGGGCGGATCGGATTGCAGCATCCAGTGGCTCATGCTGCGAAACACCGGCTCGTCCATGATGGCAGGGCTATAGCGGCGCTTGGAGCGCTCGACAAAGTCCTTGCCGAAGCGCTTGTCGCGCATCACGAAGCTGACGTCGGCATGGCGGCTGGCGACGAACTGGCCGAACGGCGTCACATGGATCGGCTCGATCGTGCGCAGCCGGTCGTAGTGCGGATAGGGATCGCGGATGAAGTCCGGCGACAGCGGATTGAACAGCGGTCCGCCTGCGGGTTGCACTTGCTCGTTCATGGTGACCTCAATCGGTTGCCGCATGACACGAATACGCCGGCAGCCCCCTTGCGCGCGCGGCGTAACCATCCCCAAGATTATAAACTCGATACATTGTTGTATCGAGTTGCATTCTGCCCTAACCTGCGCCGATGTCAAGGGTGAGAACCAGGCCGACCAGGGACGACACGCGCGACAAACTGTTCGAGGCGGCCGCGCGCGTGTTCGAGGCGGACGGCATCGGCGGCGCCAGCATCGAGGCGATCGCGGCCGCCGCGGGCTTCACCCGTGGGGCGTTCTATTCCAACTTCAAGAGCAAGGACGAATTGATCATCGCCATGCTCGAGGATCATGTCGAGCAGTCGATCCGGCGCAACCTCGACATCCTCGCGCAGCACGACAATCTCGACGATTTCATCGCGGCGCTGAAGACGATGGATCGCAGCCGGCAAGACCCGCTCGGCCGCTCGCCCCTTCTGCACATGGAGATGATCCTGTTCGTCGCGCGCGCCGAGAAGCGCCGCCCGGAGCTTGCCAAGCGGCTGCGCGCGCGGCGCAAGCTGGTGGCCGACATCGTCGAGGCCACGTTGAAGAGCAACGGCAGGAACGACACGCTGAATCCGCCGTGGATGGCCTCCGTCGTGCTGGCGCTGGAAGATGGCTTTCGCCTGCACCGCCTGATCGATCCGGAGACGACGCCGGCCGACAGTTTTCTGCGCGCGATCACGGATCTCAGGCGTAGGACCGGATTGTCGCCGAACTAGCCCGGGTCGCCGATATCAGGCTCGCGACCGGACCGTCATCCGACCGGCGTTGGATTCTCCGACAACTCGCCGTCCGCCCCCAATCGTGCGTTTGTGAAAACGTGGGCCTGCTTGCGGCAGGATCGGACAAGGCATGGCCGCTTCGGGAAATACGCCGGGCCTCGGCGCCGCTAACCGGCTAGGCGCCGGGCGATTGGCGCAGGCGCGTCCGTTAGCAGCAATCTCTCGACAGGGACGGCAATCGCTCTGGCGCAGTCGACGATCCGGTTGGCTAAACATCGCAACGTCACATCATGGGGACGGAGACAAACGATGGACAGGAAACGGTTTGCAATCGCGCCACGACGGAAGGCGGTCTCGACGGCGCTCATGTACGGGCTTTCACTGACCGTGCGTTTCACCTCGCCGACGGCCGATGAGGCGCCGCCACAGATCGCACAAGACGCCAAGGTCTCGACGTCGATCCTGATCGATCGGGGCTGGACCAACAAACCTGCGCTGCCGGTCGCCCTGCGCGGCTGGCCATCGGGCCCGCGAATTTGCCGCGCAGGATGTGAAGGCCCTGCGCTGCTGTCCTCGCTGCCCAACTGCGCCGCGCCGTAAGGACCAGGCGGTCTCCGTCTCACCTCTTCGCGTCATCATCGCTCGCAACAGGCACTGCTCGCATCGAGCGGCGGCGATGGCGCGCGTTTCGAACCAACAAACCCAGAACCAAATCCAGGAGTGAACCAAATGCGACTGCTCATCATTGGCGCCGGCTTCGCCGGCATGTACGCCGCCCTCTCCGCCGCTCGCCTGCGCGACATTCAGGGCGTCTCGCCGGAAGAGCTCGAGATCGCGCTCATCGCACCCGAGCCGACGCTGGTGGTCCGCCCTCGGCTCTATGAGCCGAAGCCGGAAACCCTGACGGCGCCGTTGCTCGATGTCCTCAAGGCGATCGACGTCGATTACATCCAGGGGAGCGCCGAGACTGTCAACACCGAGGCGCTGACGGTGCAGATCTCGACTCCCAAAGGCACCCGCAAGACCCTGTCCTACGACCGCCTGGTGATCGCTACCGGCAGCCGCCTCTTCCGACCCAACATCCCCGGCCTTGCCGAACACGGCTTCAGCGTCGACTCGCTCGACGATGCGGTTGCCCTCGACAAGCATCTGCATGGCCTCGCCGACCGGCCGGCCGTCAATGGACGTGACACGGTCGTGGTCGCCGGCGGCGGCTTCACCGGCATCGAGGCGGCGACCGAGCTGCCCGCGCGCCTGCGCGCCATCTTCGGACAAAACGCCAGGACGCGCGTGATCATCGTCGAGCGTAAAGGCGCGATCGCTCCCGACATGGGCGAAGGCTCCCGCCCGGTCATCGAGCAAGCGCTGCGCAAGCTCGGCGTGGAGACAAGGCTCGGCACCGGCGTTGCCTCGCTCGACAAATCCGGCGTGACGCTGTCGACCGGCGAACACATCGAAACCGAGACGGTGGTCTGGGCAGCCGGTATTCGCGCCGCGCCGTTGACGGCGCAGATTCCCGCCGAGCGCGACAATTTCGGCCGGCTGCTGGTGGACCGCGATCTGCGCGTGCCCGGCATCGCCGGTGTCTTCGCCACCGGCGATGCCGCGCGAGCCGCGTGCGACGACGAGGGCAATTACGCGCTGATGTCTTGCCAGCACGCCACGCGGATGGGCGCCTTTGCCGGCAACAATGCGGCAGCCGAACTCCTGCGCGTCCCGACCAGGCCGTATCACCAGAAGGCCTACGTCACCTGCCTCGATCTCGGCGAAGCCGGCGCGCTGTTCACGCGCGGCTGGGAGCGCAAGGTCGAGATGGTCGGCGACGTCGCCAAGAAGACCAAGCAGGAGATCAACACGGTCTGGATCTACCCGCCCCGCGCCGAGCGTGCCGCAGCGCTCGCCTCGGCCGATCCGGAGCGTGTGACGAGCCTCTAGAAGCACGAAACGATCACGGCCGCACCTCCCTGGCTGCGCGGCCTGCTCAACCAAGACCAGCCGGGAGCCCTACCTTGAAACAGGAGACCAACATGAACCTGCACAACACCTCATACCCCGCGACATCGAAGCCGGAAGAGCTCGTTCCATCGCGCTACGCGCTGAAGGTCGGCGAGATCGACGTGCTGGTGGTCAGCGACGGCGTGCTGCCGCTGCCAACCACGATGCTGGCGCACAATGCCGACCCGGCCGTCCGGGCGACCTGGCTGCACGACATGTTCCTGCCGCAGGACGCTTTCGACTGGGCGTTGAATGCGGTCGTGGTCCGCAGCGGCGACAAGAC
Source organism: Bradyrhizobium sp. MI1.7 (assembly GCF_055811795.1). Taxonomy (NCBI): domain Bacteria; kingdom Pseudomonadati; phylum Pseudomonadota; class Alphaproteobacteria; order Hyphomicrobiales; family Nitrobacteraceae; genus Bradyrhizobium; species Bradyrhizobium sp. MI1.7. Next base: position 133,952 of record NZ_JBVVPO010000008.1, on the reverse strand, counting down.
CATCCTCATCGACGCTGGACTGGGGTCCGACCCGGATCTGCACTTGCCGCGCGCCGGCCAGTTGATCAAGCGACTGGAGGCCGCCGGCATCGATCTTTCGTCCGTGACCGATCTGGTGCTGACCCACTTGCACATGGATCACATTGGCGGACTGCTCGTCGACGGGGTGAAGGAGCGGCTGCGTAAAGACCTGCGGATCCACGTGGCGGCCGCCGAGGTCAAATTCTGGGAGGCGCCCGATTTTTCCCACACCGCCATGCCGCCGGGCTTCCCGGACGCGCTTCGGGCGACCGCCAAGCGGTTCGTCAAGGAGTACGGAAGTCAGCTGCGGAAGTTCGATGAGCAGCACGAGGTTGCGCCGGGCGTCGTCGTTCGTCGCACCGGCGGTCACACCCCCGGACACAGCGTGGTTCGCGTGGCATCCGGCGGCGACGGGCTGACGTTCGCCGGCGACGCCGTGTTTGCCGTCGGATTCGATCAACCCGACTGGCACAACGGTTTCGAACACGACCCCGAGGAGGCGGCGCGCGTTCGGGTCGGTCTGTTGCGAGAGATTGCCGCGAGCGGCGAGATGCTGGTGGCGACCCACATGCCGTTCCCGTCCGTCGGCCATGTGGCGGTCGCCGGCGACGCCTTTCGCTGGGTGCCGGTGTTCTGGGACTACTGATCGCTCGCTGAGCCAACGTGAGACCAGGGCGCGCGCATTCATGGCGGGCCCTGGTTTCGATGCGGCGAACCGAGTCAGCGCGGCGCGCCGCCGATATCAGATCCGATCGTTGATCAGGACGCCGGACAACGACGGATCGTTCGCATTGGTCGTATCGCCTGCTTTCGTCGCGCTATATGTCGAGTCCGCAAGCGAGCTTTTCAGCTGCTGGAGAAACTGCTGCAGCAGCTCTGCCGTCGAATTGCCACTTGACGAGTCGTCCGTGCCGTTCACCGAGGGAGGCTCGCCGGATGGCGGTGGCCCGTCCGGCGGCGGTCCACCCGCTCCGTGCGGTCCATGCGAGAGCGCCGCCTTGAAAATTCCTTGCAGCTCGGTGGCCTGCTCGTCCGTCAACTTGCCGGCCGACACTTGCTGCTGGATGAGGCCATTAATCTTCGACGCGAAGGCGTCGGGCGAAGATGTCCCGCCGCCGGATTGATCGCTTGCACCGGTTGACTGCAACGCGGAGCCGATGCTGCTGAGCGCGGCCGACAGCGCCGACTGATCCGACGCATCGATCGTGCCGGAACTGACTTCCGCTTGCAGCTCGTCTTGTAATTGTTGCAACGGTGATGAGCGGTGGTGATTGGAGGAGAGCGCAGAAATCGAGGTCATGGTGGCTTTCCGTGCTTTTGGCGGACCCGAGGTGACGTTGCCCCGAGTCCCATCCAGTCCTGAGTTCGCCCTGGCAGTTGGATTTGCCTGGTTGCGCGGTGGTAGGAACGGGAGCTGGCGCGGAGCATTTGGCAGGGCGCCGCGCCGGTTGCTCGATATTGCCAATCGGCAATTAGTAATATCCAGAAACAAAAATCCGACCAGCCGATCATCAGCCGGGGCTGGAGCTACCCGTTGAAAGGGATGACTGCCGGATTGTGCGCGAACGCCCTGGAGCCGACTATGCCGACCGCTTCACCACGTCGCGACCGGCCGGCGTAACATCGATCCGCCCCAGCATCGCCCTCGTCTGCTCGGCGCAGTGCTCGATCAGCCAGCGTTCGAATACGACCGGCGGCAGCGCGGGCGCGTAGAGGAAGCCCTGGACGACGTCGCAGCCGAGCTCGGCCAGCGTCTTGCGCTGGCCTTCGGTCTCGACGCCTTCGGCGACGACGGTCATGCCGAGGCCCTGTCCGACGCGCACCACGGCGGTGGCGACCGCGAGCGCGCCCGCGTCTCTCTCGATGTCGCGCATGAAACTGCGGTCGATCTTCAGCTCGCGGATCGGCAGATGCGCAAGCCGGCTGAGGCTGGAATAGCCGGTGCCGAAATCGTCCACGGAAAGCCCGACGCCGAGCTCGCGGATCGCGTTCATCGTCTCCAGCGCGGCAACGCTGTCCCGCATGAACGTGCCCTCGGTGATCTCGAGCATCAGTGCGTCCGGCGGCAGATCGTATTCGGCGAGGATGTCCTTGAGCCGCGCCGCCAGCGTAACGTTGCGGAAATTGATCGGCGACAGGTTCACCGACACGCTGGGAATGTCGAGCCCGGCGCGGCGCCAGTCCGCCATCTGCCGGCAGGCCTCACGCACCGACCACAGGCCGATCTGCTCGATCAGGCCGCACTCCTCAGCGAGCGGGATGAATTTCGCCGGCGAGACGTCGCCGAGCACGGCATCATGCCAGCGCGCCAATGCCTCGACGCCGTGGACGGCACCGTCGCAACTGCGGATCTGCGGCTGGTAGCTGAGGGTCAGCGCGCCCTCGGCGATGGCGCGGCGCAGCGCTGCGATCAGCGCCAGGCGCTGCTCGGTGAGCCCGTTCATTTCGGCGCTGAAGATGCGATGGGTGGAGCGGCCGGCCTGCTTGGCCATGTACATGGCCGCATCCGCCTGCTGCATCAAGGTGTCGATGTCGGTCGCATGGTCGGGATAGAGGCTGATGCCGATGCTCGCCGACATCTGCAGCTGCCTGGAGCCAAGCCGCAGCGGCGCGGCGAGCGCCTCCGCGACCCCGGCCGCGACGCGCTCGGCGCTCTCGGCATTGCGCTGCGGCAGCAGGATGACGAACTCGTCGCCGCCGAGCCGTCCCAGCATGTCCTCGGGGCCGATCTGCTCGCGCAGGCGCTGCGCGAGCTGGATCAACAGCTCATCGCCCGCGGCGTGGCCGAACGTGTCGTTGACGTCCTTGAAATGATCGACGTCGAGGAAGGCCAGCGCAACGTGGCTGCCGGTCGGGCAGGCATCGATGGCCGTGGTGATCAGGTGCCGCAGTTGCGCGCGATTTGGCAGCCCGGTGAGAATGTCGTGATAGGCGAGCCGCGCGATCTCGGCCCGCGCTTCCTTGCGCTCGATCGCGAAGGCGCCGAGGTCGACGCAGGCGTTGACGATACGGCGGTGCCAGTTGCTCGGCGCGCGCGGTTCACGGAAATAGAAGGCGAAGGTGGCGATGACCCGGCCGTCCTTGGCCTTGATCGGTGTCGACCAACAGGCGCGCAGGCCCACTTCGAGCGGACGCGTCTTGTAGGGCTGCCAGCGCGGATCGGTGTCGAGATCTTCGGCCAGCACCGGTTCACCGTAGAAGGCCGCGGTGCCGCAGGATCCGACATTCGGACCGATCGCGATGCCGTCCAGCGCACGCGAATAGTCCTCGGGCAGGCTGGGGCCGCCGAGCGGATGGACGAGGCCTGCGGCATCGACGTGGAGCAGCGAGCAAACCACGTCAGGCGCGATCTCCTCGACCCTTCGGCACAGCCTGTCGGCGATATCGGTGATCGGAACCTCGTCGGCCAGCGCACTCATGATGAGCTGCTGGAGCGAGCGCAGCTGCCTGGTCTCGGTGATGTCCTCGAGTAGCGCGAAGATGTGCCTGGCACGGCCCTTCTTGTCGCGGAAGACGTCGATACGGGCGCAGACCCAGATCTCCTCGCCGCCCTTGTTGTAGACCAGCGTCTCGATTTCGCCGCGGCGGCCGCCGGTCATCAGGCGCTTGACGAGCTTCGCGACGGCCTTCCGATCGGTGTGGCGGCCGGCGATCAGCGCGCCGGCGCGGCGGCCCTCGGCCTCCTCGCTGGTGTAGCCAAACAGCGTCGCGAAGGTGGAATTGACGTAGACGATGTTCTGGTCCGTGTCGGTGATGAGCACCGCGCGGTTGGTCTGGTCGGAGACGGCGTGGAGAAGCCCGATTCTGACGCGGCGCTCGGCCTCCGCGGTGACGTCACGCGCGAACACGACGTGATGGGTGACGCCGCCACGCGTGACGGATGACAGCGAGATGGCCGCCCGGATCCGGGTGCCGTCGCGCCGCACGAGGCTGATCTCGTCGCGGAACTCCGCGACCGGATCGGCCCGAAGGCATTTGAGCGTGAGAAGTTCGGCGTCGCGGCCGAGCACCTCGGCGCGCGCGAGTTTCCAGATCCGCTCCGCGCCGGCATTGAAATGCGTGATGCGACGCGCGCTATCGACGATGACGATGTCGCCGTCGGCGCATTCGAGCGCAGCCAGCAGCACGTCCGGAATTTCTGTCATGGGACAATCGGCGGCGGACATCGTTGGACCCGGATGCATCGGGAAGATGGCAAGGGGGGCCGAGGCTAGCGCCGCGATGGTGTCCAAGACGTTTTTGCAGCCAGGTCGCGTCCGGCCAAGACGCGACATGTTTAACGGCTCGCGAAAGCTGCGAAGGCAATCCGATGCATTCGGAACCTATTCGGCCGCGCTTGTGGGCTTGAGCTTGTGCAGCCGGCCGGCCACCGCCCGCACCTTGCGTGGAGCGGCCTGCCAGACCGCGAGCGCCGACAGTCCGCTCACGACCATGGCGATGGCGAAGGCGAGCGTGTAGTCGCCGGTGCGATCATAGAGGAAACCCGTGAGCCAGGGACCCGCCGCGCCGCCGGCCAGGGCCGCCAGCATGATCGTTCCAAAAATGCTGCCCTGGTGCCTGCCCTGGAAGATCTCGAACACCACCGCGCCCATGATCGAGGTGAGGCCGTAGCCGAGCGCGCCTTGCGCGAACACCATGACATAGACCAGCCACAGCGACGGCTGGAATTTCAGCGCCATCAGCGCCGCGAAGCAGATCGCAAAGCCGGCACAGCTGATCGCCCACACCCATTCCCGCCCGATCCGGTCGGAGACGTGGCCGAGCAGGATCTGGCCGGGAATGCCGAGCAGGCTGACGATGCCGAGCGCCCACACCGCGACACCCGGGCTGAAGCCGATGTCGAGCAGGAATTTGGTCTGGTGCACCTGCACCGCGTACCAGATGTACAGGCCGCTGAAATAGCCGAGCGCGATCCACCAGAAGCGTGCGGTCGCAACCGCCCGCTTGAGCGTCCAGTCGGTGCCGACCCAGACGGGATCGACGATGTTGGACACCGGTGTCGCCGCGCCCGCCGCCGGCGTGGCATCGCCGTCCGGCTGAAGGCCGATGTCTTCGGGCCGCTTGTGCAGGAACAGATTGATCGGCGCCAGCACGACGAGGATGAGCAGTCCCATCGCGGTACAGGCGGTGCGCCAGCCGGTCTCTTCGATCATGTGCTGCACCCAGGGCAGCAGCGTCACCGAGCCGATGCCGACGCCGGCAAAGGCGATCCCGATGGCGAAGCCACGCTTGCGGATGAACCAGTTCGGCAGGAACAGCGACTGGCCGGAATAGCCGAGACACACCGAGCCGGCGCCGACCATGACGCCGATGGTCACGTAGAGATGCCAGGGCGTGCTGGTGAGTGGCGCGAGCAGCAGCCCGCCGCCCATCAGCACAACACCGAGCTCCATCACCGCGCGCGGGCCGGCGCGATCCATCAGGCGGCCGATCAGCGGGCTGACGATGCCCGACACGACGAAGCCGAAGGAGAATGCGCCGGCAGTGACGCCGCGTTCCCAGCCGAATTCCGAGATGATGGGAGGAAAGAACAGCGAAAACGCGGTGCGCGCGTTGACGCCGATCGCCATGGTCACGAAGGTCACCGCGACCACGACCCAGCCGTAGAAGAACGGAAGCCGCATGTTGTGCTTATTTCATCCCTAGATGGTGCTACCGACCATCCAGGGCCGTCTGGGTCAAGCGATTTTCACGAATGTGTTTCTTGGCGGGTCGCAGAAGTTGCCACATCGTCATGGCCGGGCTTGTCCCGGCCATCCACGTCTTCGCTACGCGGAACAAAGAACGTGGATGCCCGGGACAAGCCCGGGCATGACGACCTCTCGTATATGTTCAAATGTTGCCAGGCCCGCGCTCAGGCCGCGTCGCGCTGCGAAGCCCGGACGGGCGCGTCGAACTCGATCTGGTCGACCGGCTGCGGGCGTCCGAACAGATAGCCTTGTGCAAAATTGACGCCGAGCGCGGTCAGCCGCTCGAACTCTTCGCGTGTCTCGACGCCTTCGGCGGTAACCGACATATCGAGGCCGCGTGCGAGCGTCACGATCGAGGCGATGATCGCGGAGCTGCGCGGCTGATGCGTGAGGTTGCGGATGAAGGACTTGTCGATCTTGATCTTGTCGAACGGGAACGTGGTCAGATAGCTGAGCGACGAATAGCCGGTGCCGAAATCGTCGAGCGCCAGCTCGATGCCGATGTGCTTCAGCCGCTCCATGAAGGCAAGGTTCTCGACGCCGCGTTCCAGCAGCACGGATTCGGTGATCTCGATCTCCAGCCGCTGCGGCGCAAGGCTGGAATCTGCCAACGCTGCGCAGATCGTCTCGAACAGCTCGGCTTCCTTGAACTGGATCGGTGACAGGTTCACCGCAACCATGAGATCGCATGGCCAGGCGGCGGCGTCCGCACAGGCGCGCCGCAGCACGAATTCGCCGAGCGGCACGATCAGCCCGGTTTCCTCGGCAAGCCCGATGAACTGGTCCGGCGGGATCAGGCCGCGGCTCGGATGCCGCCAGCGCACCAGCGCCTCGAAGCCGCGACGGCCACCGCTGGCGACGTCCATAAAGGGCTGATAGTGCACTTCGAGCTGGCACTGCGCGATGGCATCGCGCAAATCGCCTTCCAGCGTGTTGCGAGCCTCGAGCTCGGCCGACATCGCCTCGTCGTAGATGGTGAAGCAGTTGCGGCCGGCCGATTTCGAGCGGTAGAGCGCGAGGTCCGCCTTCTTCAGCAACTGCTCCTGGTCGCTGCCGTGGTCCGGTGCGATCGCGATGCCGATGCTGGTGCCGATCTCGACGCGATGGCCGGGCAGCAGGAACGGTTCGGCGACCAGCTTCGCGATCCGCGCGGCGAGTTCGGTCGCGCAAGTCCGCTGATCGTCGCAAGCCTCCTGGATGATGGCGAACTCGTCGCCGCCGAGCCGCGCCAGCACGTCGGTGGCGCGCAGCGCAGATCTCAGCCGCAGCGCCACCTGGCGCAGCAGCGCATCGCCCGCACCATGGCCGAGCGAGTCGTTGACGTTCTTGAAGCGGTCGAGATCGAGCATCAGGATCGCGAACGGCAGGCCCCGCACGCTCAACTGGCTGTTCATCATGTCGAGCCGGGTCAGGAAGAAGGCGCGGTTCGGCAGCCCGGTCAGGATATCGGTCTGGGCGAGCTCCAGCACCCGCCGGTTCGCCAGCGAGAGCCGCCGCGAGCTGCGGCTTGCGAGCATGAGATAGGTCGCGAGCGACAGCGTCAGCAGCATGCCGACGACGATGACGGCAACGGCGCGGTCGTAGGCCGTCTCCAGCGAACCTCCGGCCGTCGGCATGGCGCGCACCTGCCAGTCGGTATCGCCGATCTTGAGGCTGCCCGACCAGTGCAGCGCCCGGGCGACGTCCCGCATCGACTGCGGCGACGTGGCGGCCGACGCATAGTCCGGCAGGGTTTGTTCCAGGCTGACGATCTGCCCCGTGAAGGGTGGATAGACGTTCACGCTGACCGCGGGGCTTGCTCCCGTGGTCACGCGAATGGACTGGATCAGCAGCGGCAGGTCGAAGACGCCGACGACGAAGCCCGCCAGATTGCGGCGCCGGTCCGCCACCGCCTCGCGCGAGGTTCCCTTGGCGTAGACGGGAATGGCAACGAGCACGTCGGGCTGCCGGCCGCCCTCCTTCGGCTCGTAGAGGCGCGTGCGAATGGCGGCGACGCGATCGTTGTCGCGCGCGCGCTCGAGGGCTGCGCGGCGCTCCGGAACGGTCGCGTAATCCATGCCGTAGACCGACGACGTCTTCGGCTGGGTCGAGTAGAACACCGGGAAATATTCATCGGCTTGCGGCGCGGTCGCGAAGGTCTCGCCCTGGAGCGATTTGATGCGATAGCCGGACACGCCGTCCGTGGCCGCGGCGGCCTCGTATTCGGCGCGCTCTTTGCGGTTGACGCGCGGCAGCCAGGAGATGCGCAGCATGCCGGGATGACGTTCGAACAGCCGGGAGCTGAACGTCTCGAATTCGCTGCGGGTGATTTCCTCGTTGGTCGATTCGAACAGCGTACGCAGCGCGACGAGCCTGGAGATGTACTCGCTCATGCCGTTCTGCATGACGATGGCTTCGGTTTCGGCGGCGTTCTCGAACTCGATCTTGTTGACGCGGTTTTCCCATCGCGCCACGGCGGCGGCGCCCACGAGCGAGAACAGGAGACCGACGCCGACTGCGACGAGCGCAGGGCGATAGAGTCCGAGCAGCGGCGCGGCGCGCCACCATCCGGTCCTACGTTCCCGATCCTGATCGTTCTGACCCCGACCGCCCATCTTGATCCCGCAAGTCCCCCTCGGCGCGGCAACCCACTTCTGGTTGAGCTGCCGGAACTGCTATCGGACAAGGATCGGGGTTAAGAACCGCACAATTTCAGAACCGGGTCGTCGCAGATTGCGCGGCTTAGTTAACGATTGGCCTGCAAGCAGGGGCCATTGTGCGAGCATTTTGCCGCTTTTCCCCGGACTCTTACGGAGCACCGTTACATCGGGGGTTAGCGAGCTGTTCAGGGCGACGGGACTATCGTTTCCGACAGGTATTCCCTTATCCGGCAAACATCCTCATGACACGATCGCGATCAGCGGCCTGCGTCGCTCTGGCCGTCGCGCTACTCGCCGCGGCCAATCCTGCAGCGAAAGGCGACGAGGTCGGCGTCAGCGACGATGCGATTCTGTTCGGCCAGGCGGCCGCGCTCGAAGGCCCCTCCTCCGCGCTCGGACAGCGGATGCGGCAAGGCATCGTCGCGGCATTCACCGAGATCAACGAAAAGGGCGGCGTCCACGGCCGCAGGCTCCAGCTCATCAGCCGCGACGACGGCTACGATCCCGACCGCTCGGTGGCGCAGACGCTGCGGCTGATCGAGGACGACAAGGTGTTCGCGCTGATCGGCGCGGTGGGCACGCCGACCGCGATGGCGACGATACCGATCACCAGTACCAGGAACATTCCCTTCATCGGTCCGTTCAGCGGTGCCGAATTCCTGCGCGACCTCGAGCTTGCGAACGTCGTCAACATTCGCGCAAGCTATGGCGCTGAAGCGGAGGCCTGGGTCAAGCACCTCACCGAGGATCGCCACTTCACCCGCATCGGCATCTTCTACCAGGACGATTCCTTCGGCCGCGACGGTCTCGCCGGCGTAAAGCGCGCACTCGCCAGGCGCGGCCTCGAGCTCGCCGCCGAAGGCACCTTCGAGCGCAACACCCGCGCGGTCGGCGCGGCCTGGCGCATGATCAAGCGCGCCGAGCCCGAAGCCGTCGTCATGGTCGGGACCTACGGCCCTTGCGCGGAGTTCATTAAGCTCGCGCATCGCAGCGGCTTCCATCCGACCTTCGTCAACATCTCCTTCGTCGGCGCCAATGCGCTCGCCAGAGAGCTCGGCCCCGACGGCGAAGGCGTCATCGTCTCGCAGGTCGTGCCGTTTCCCTGGGATCGCTCGCAAAAGCTCGTCGCCGACTACCAGGCGGCGCAGAGGGCGTTCGACCCGACGCTGACACCGGACTTCGTGTCGCTCGAAGGCTATCTCTCCGGCCGCCTCGCGGCCGCGGCGCTGGAGAAGGCCGGGCCGCAGCCGACCCGCGCGAGCCTATTGCGCGCCATCAACGACGTCGGCCGCTTCGACATCAGCGGCAGCATCGTCACCGTCGGCGCGCGCATGACCGACGCGCCGCCGAAGGTGTTCTTGACCGTGATCCAGAAGGACGGGACGTTCAGGGCGGTGGATCGGCTTTAGGCTAACCCCGACTAGCGCCACGAAAAAGGTGCGCTCCCTCCCCCCTTGCGGGGGAGGGTTGGGGAGAGGGGTCGCCCAGGAAAAGGTGCTTGTTGCCGACGATGCACCGCTCGGTGCGCGACGGAAGGAATCCCCGTGCGGCACCCCTCTCCCTGCCCCTCCCCCGCAAGGGGGGAGGGAACGGAGAGAGCTGTGCTGTCGGCTAGAAAGTCATCAAGGCCGGCGCGTCCAGCACTCCGCGTTGACGGCGCCTTGCGGGACCTCGCCTTTGACGATCGCCTCGACCTGCCGCACCGTTTCAAGCGACTGGTATTCGATCGCCTGCGGCGTCAGCCCGCCGACATGTGGCGTGGCGATAGCGTTGGGAAGCCTCGCCAGCTCCGGGCTCGGCATCTGGTCGGGCGCGCGGCCGACATCCATCGCCGCGCCGGCGATGCGGTTTTCGCGCAGCGCGCGTGCCAGCGCAGCCTCGTCGACGAGATTGCCGCGCGAGAGATTGATGAACACAGCATCCTTTTGCATGCGCGCCAGCGCCGCCTCGCCGATCAAATTCTCGGTCTGCTCGTTGGCGATGGCGAGGCAGACGACATAGTCGGAAGCCCCAAGAAGCTCGTCGAGACTGACCTGCCGGATCGAACCGTCGCTGACATCAGCGAAGGGATCGGAGACCAGCACCTCCATGCGCATCACCTTGGCGATTTCGGCGAGATAGCGCCCGATGCTGCCATAGCCGATGATGCCGATCCGGCTGCCGGCGAGCTGGCGGCCCATCCGCGCCTCGACCCTGCGGCCGGCCTGGTAATCCGCCGTCGCCCGGGACACGCCGCGGGAGAGATCGACCATGTAGCCGATCGCAAGCTCGGCCACCGCCTGCACGAAGCCCGGACCGGCGCGGGTCACGAGCACGCCGGCGTTCGAGGCTGCATCGACGTCGACATTACGGATGTCGACGGCACAGCGGACGAAGGCACGCAGGCGCGGCAGTTGCGCAAAGATCTCGCCGCGCCCTTCCGTCATGCGATCGGCGACGATGATGTCGGCATCACCAGCCGCGCGCACGAGGGTAACCGCGTCCAGCGTGTCGTCGCTCTCGTGCAGGATCACCTCGGCGGCCGCGCGCAGGCCATTCAGGCTGCGGTCGCCGTAGTAATTGCGGCGCATCTCCGGCGTGTGAGCCAGCAAGACTTTCACGACAAGACTCCTTCAGTAGCCGAATGCCCGCGGCAGTGCGGTCGAGAGCCATGGCACGAAAGCGATGACGAGCAGGCAGAGGAACAACAGGCCGAGATAGCCCATGATCGGCTTCACCGTCTGCTCGATCGGCACGTTGCCGATCAGGCATGCGCCGTAGAGTCCGAGCCCGAGCGGCGGCGCGAACAGGCCGATGCCCATCGCGATGACCAGCACGACGCCGAAATGCAGGGGATCGACGCCGAGCTGCACGGCCACCGGCAGCAGCAGCGGCCCGAAGATGATGAGCGCGGCAGCGCCTTCCAGCACCGAGCCCATCACGATCAGCACGCCGATCGCGAGCAGGATGAACAGCCACGTCCCTGATGTCTTGGACAATCCCAACATGAAGTCGCCGACCGCGTGCGGCACCTGCTGCAGGGTCAGCGTGAACGCCAGCGACTGCGCGGCGGCGACGATGAACAGCACGAGCCCCGCACGCGTCGCGCCCTGCACGAAGCTGTGTGCGGCCGACTTAAAGGTGAGCTCGCGGAACACGACGCTGCCGACGACGAGCGCATAGGCCACGGCAAACGCGGAGATCTCCGTCGCCGTCGCAAAGCCGCTCTTGAAGCCGAAGAAGATCATGAAGATCAGGCCGAACGAGGCGATCGCGCCGCTCCAAAGGCCAGACACCGGCATCTGCGGCGCAACGTCCTCGGTATCCGCCGGCCGCTTGCCGAAGATGATGGACACCGCGATCAGGACCAGCGCCATCAGCGCCGCCGGCAGGAGGCCAGCGACGAACAGGCCGCCGATCGACAGGTTCGCGACGAAACCCAGGATGATCAAATTGATGCAGGGCGGAATGGTTTCCGCCATCACCGCGGATGCGGCAAGCAACGCCACCGCGCCGCCCGGATTCTGCTTCGAGCGGCGTGCGGCCGGGATCAGCACCGAGCCGACCGCGGCGACGTCGGCCATCTTCGAACCGGATATGCCTGAGAACAGCACCATCGACGCCACCATCACGACGTTGAGTCCGCCGCGCATACGGCCGACACCGCGTTGCAACAGCTCGATCAGGCGCACCGACATGCCGTTGGCTTCCATGAGGTAGCCGACGAGGATGAAGAAGGGGATCGCGAGCAGCACGAAATTGTCGATGCCGCGCGCCATCTGCTGGGCGAAGATCACGCCGGGCAGCGCGCCCTCGACCCAGATGAAGATCAGCGCGGCCAGCGCCAGCGCGAACCCGATCGGCAATCCGCCGAACAGGGTTGCGAAGAAGCCGATAAACATCAGCGTACCCGCTGACGGCACCGTGGACGGCGACAGATAATCCCAGGCGAGATAGAGGCCGCTGACGATGACGACCGCAACGAGGCCCCTGACGATGTCAGGCAGCGGCCGCGCGCAGAGCTGGTCGATCGCGAACACCGTCATGAACAGCGCGCCGATGCCCATCGGGTAGAAGGTCAGCTCCAGCGGCAGGCCGGACCCGGTGGTTTGGCCTGAAGTCAATGATCCCAGCTTGATCGCGTTGTAGGCGACATAGCCGGAGATCAGCACGACCAGAAGCGCGCTCGCGGCATCCACCAGCGTGCGCAGCCGCACCGGCAGCAGATCGCGGAAGAAGGACACGCCGACATTCTCGCCGCGCGCCAGCGCGCTCGCCGCGCCGAAGAAGGCCGAGCCGACCATCAGGCCGCGCGCGACGTCGTCGGACCATTCGACCGGCGCATTGAAGCAGAAGCGCAGCAGCACCGACGCGCAGACGACCACGAGATCGGCGGCCAGGAGGATGGCCGCAATCGCGTCGCTGAGGCGAAGCAGCAGCGTAATGCTCCCGTGGCGGCCGCCCGAGAGGGGCACGGCGGCTGTCAACGCCATCTCAGACTTGGTCATCTCAAGCTTGCGTCGCGCGGATGATGTCGATGACCGGCTTGGACTCCGGCCGCGCCTTGATGAAGTTCTCGTGCTGCGGCGCGACGCGCTTCTTGAAGGCTTCGCGGTCGCATTCGGCCACCGTCACGCCCTTCTCGGTCAAAGCCGTCAGCGCCTCCTTCTCGACCGCAAGCCCATGGGCGCGCGTATCGGCCGCGGCCTTCTTGGCGGCATCGAGGAAACCCTCGCGCAGCTTCGGATCCATGCGGTTGTAGGTCACGTCGCTGAAGTAGATCGCGAGCGGCGAGAAATTGTGCTGCGTCAGTGAGTAGAATTTTGCCGTTTCGAAGAACTTGCTGGCCAGAATCGTCGGCGGATCGTGCTCCAGCCCGTCGAGCACGCCGGCCTGGAGCGCCGTGTAGATCTCGCCGAAGGCCAGGGGCGTCGCGGCGGCGCCCATCAGGCGCAGGCATTCCGTGATCACCGGATTCGGCAGCGTCCTGATCTTGAGGCCGGCGAGATCCTCCGGCGTCTTCACCGGCTTCCTCGCGAGCACGCTGCGTGAGCCGAAATTATAGGCCCAGGCGATGATGCGGATGTTGCCACTCTTGAGCAGCGCGTCCTCGATCGGCTTGGCGGCGCCGGAATCGAACGCCTTGGTCTGCTGCGGGAAGCTCGAGAACAGAAAGCCGAGGTCGAAGGTGCCGACCAGCGGCACCAGGTTGGCCGAGATCGACGAGCCCGACACCATGAGGTCGATGACGCCGAGCTTCACCGAATTGATGACGTCGATCTCCTGCCCGAGCTGGTTGTCCGGGAAGAAGGCGACCTCGACCTGCTCGCCGAGCCCGTTGCCCTTCAGGTTCTTGACGAGGTTGTCATAGTAGACGCGGCCGTTGGCGTATTTCGGATCGTTCGGCAGCGAGGAGGAGCATTTCAGCTTCAGCGTCGCCGCTTCGGCGCGACCGATGATGGCAGGAGAGAGAACGAGGCCGGCGGTGACCGCCGTCGACGACTTGATGAACGTGCGACGGCTCACAGGCACGATGGTCATGGCGCGGTCTCTCCCCGAATATTCTTGCTTACGGCCGAGATCGCTGCCACGGCCTGTTGCGCGGACTGTATGGCCAAAGCGACGGGGCAGGCAAGGGTTGCAGCCGGCCGTCGCAAAGCGGCGGGTTGCGAACATCGACGGCATCGGCGCCGTCAAAACAACCATGTTTGTCCGGGATTCTCGATCGGATCGGCCTCGGGGCCGATGTGCGACAGGACGCTTCGCGCAGCAGCACGGATCAATCCAATTGGTGCATGGATCAATGCGCAATTCACATGGATGCCGCCCGAGCGATGCCCCGGCGGCTCCGGCAGACGCCCTGCCCCATTTTGCCGCAGCTTGCAGCGTGATCCAGTGCACAGACAGACGCGTGGCGGCGACCTAGGAATGATGACATCATCGCGCGCATTGCCGATGGAGGTGACACCATGCGCCGTCCGGTCCTTCGCAATTTGTTTCTTGCCTCCAGCCTTGTCGCGCTCACGCAGTTGATAACGCCGACTGACGCCGACGCCGAGGCGCGGCTCGCACTCGTGATCGGCCAATCGGCCTACCGGACCGTGCCGGAGCTGCCCAACGCAGCCAACGACGCCAGGGGCATGACGGAGCTGCTCGGCAATGCCGGCTTCACCGTCACCACGGCGGCCAATTTGGCGCAGAACGAGATGCGCGCTGCAATCTCCGATTTCGCCGGCAAGGTCAGCGCCAGCGGCGCAGACACCGTCGCACTGGTGTTCTATGCCGGCCACGGCCTCCAGATCGACGGCGAGAACTATCTGGTGCCGGTCGATCTCGATCCCAAGCGCGAGGCCGACATTCCACTCCAGGGCGTGCGGCTGAACGATCTGCTCAACACGCTCGGCGCGCTGCCGACGCGGGCACGCATCTTCATGTTAGATGCATGCCGCAACAATCCGTTCCCTGCGCTCAGCGGCGCTGGCCACGGGCTTGCGATCGTCGACACCAAAGCCGGCGCGCCCGGCTCCTTCATCTCCTATTCGACCTCGCCCGGCGCCGAAGCCGAGGACGGCTCCGGCGTCGACAGCCCCTACACCACGGCGGCGCTGACCGTTGCCAAGCAGCCCAATTTGCCGATCGAGGAAGTGTTCAAGCGCATCCGCATCGCCGTGGCGCAATCGACCGACGGGCGGCAGATCCCGTGGGAAAGCTCGTCGCTGACGACCGACTTCAAGTTCTTCGGCGGCGAAAGCAGCGGCGGACAGCCTGCTCTCCCGGGCGCATCCGCCATGGCACTCGCCAGCGGCACGCGCAGCGTCGCGGACTGGCGCAAGGATTTGCAGGGCAAGGAGCCGAAGGCTGCCTATGAGCTGGTGATCGCCGACGACACCGTCGAGGCGTATCAGGCCTATGTCGAGCTCTACGCACAGGCCTCCTACACGCCGCGTCTGCGCACGATCCTGGAGCGCCGGCGTCAGATGCTGGCCTGGGAGCGCGCCACCGCCATCAACACGCGCGCTTCGTTCGAGGCCTATCTGGCGAATTGGGACAACAGCGATCTCGCCGCAACTGCGCGCCGGCTGCTGCTCCGCGTGCAGAACCGCAACTATGCCTTGCCGGTCGCGGCCGCAGCGGCCCCTGCTCCGGTCGCGGTCGCAATGGCCCCGACCTGCCCGTGCTCGGCGCCGTCGACACCGGCAACGCCGGTCAATCCGGCGGTGGCGCCCGTCATCAAGAAACGCGTCGACGATACCCCGCCGAAGCGAAAGGTGGTCGAGACGCCGCCGAAGCCGCGCCGGCCGCCGCCCGACGAAGTGATCTACGAGCGCGCGCCACCCCCTGGCCCGCCACCTGAAGCCGTGGGCGTCGGAATTGGCGTCGGGATTGGTCTCGGCATGGGCATGGGCGGCCGTGGCGGAGGCGGCTACGGACGCGGCGACTACAACCGCGGCAGGTACTGAGCCCCAGTTCACCAAGCGAATGGATGTCCGCAGGCCCTGCCTGCGGACATTTCTGTTGATGGTGAGCGGCCAGCAACTCGCGTGCCCCGGGCGCAGCGCAGCGCTCCCGGCGATGCGACGCATCGTCCGGTGCGGTGCGCTGCAGAGCCGGGGCCCACGCGGCAGCAATCGGCGTAGCACGATGGGTCCCGGCTCTGCGGGGGGGGGCGGGCGGGGGGGGGGCGGGGGGGGCCCCCCCCGGGGGGGGGGGGGGGGTGGTGGGTGGGGGGGGGGGGGGCCCCCCGGTTGGGGGGGTGGAAAAGGGTGGCGCCCCCCCCCCCCCCCCCA
>NZ_JBVVPO010000008.1:91194-117826 GCF_055811795.1 Bradyrhizobium sp. MI1.7 | reverse complement strand
TTGGGGGGGGGGGGGGGGGCGCCTGGGGGGGGCCCCCGGGGCCTCCATGGGGCGTCGCAGTTGGGGGCCGGGGGGGGGGGCCCCCCCCCCCCCCCCCCCCCGCGTCCGAGACACGCAGATCGTGGACATTCGCGAAATGCTGTAGTCTGAGCGACGCCAGCCTTTTCGGGGATTCCATATCGATGCCGCACGACGCGCCCGCCAAGAACTCATGGCCGCTGTTCCGGTCACTCGCGTCCTATTCCCTGCCCGGCGACCTCATGGCGGGACTGACGCTGGCGGCGATTGCGATCCCAGAGCAGATGGCCACGGCGCGGCTCGGTGGTTTTGCGCCGCAGATCGGCTTCTTCGCGTTCATGGCGGGCTCGCTCGGTTTCGCGCTGCTCGGCGGCAACCGCTTCCTGTCCTGCGGCGCGGATTCCACGATCACGCCGATCTTCGCCGGCGGACTTGCCGCGCTCGCTGCCACCGGCTCGCCTGAGTATCAGGGGCTTGCGATCGCGCTGGCGCTGATGGTCGGCGCGATGATGCTGGCCAGCGGCGCTTTCCGCCTCGGCGGCATCGCCAATCTTCTGTCCGTGCCGGTGATGGTCGGCTTCCTCGCCGGCATCTCCGTCCACATCATCGTCTCGCAACTGCCGGGCGTGCTCGGGCTTCCATCACCAAGCGGGCCGACACTCGAACGCATCGGCGTGCTCGCGACCGAACTCGGCCGCACCAACCCGTTCACGCTCTGCATCGGGCTCGGTGTGCTCGCCGTGGTCTTCATCGCCGAGAGGGTCAGCGCGAAAATTCCGGGTGCGCTGATCGGGCTCGTCGCCGCGACGCTGGCCACAATCGCACTCGGCCTCGAAAGCAAGGGCGTCAGCGTCGTCGGCGCGGTGCCGGGCACGCTGCCGCGACCGACCTTGCCTGACCTTGCACCGGAGCTGTGGGTGCGCCTGGTGCCGCTCGCCTTCGTCATCACGGTCGTGGTGATGGTGCAGACGGCCGCGACGACGCGGTCGTTCCCGTCCGATCCCGACAAGCCTGCCGATGTCGATCGCGATTTCCTCGGTGCGGGCGCTGGCAGCGTGCTGTCCGGCCTGTTCGGCGCGTTTCCGGTCAATGCCAGCCCGCCGCGAACCGGGATCGTCGCCGAGACCGGCGGACAATCGCAGCTCGCGGGCCTTGCGGCCGGGGCAATCGTGCTGGCGCTGCTCGCGTTCGGGACGGGGCTGCTGCAGCACGTTCCGGACGCCGCGCTCGGCGGCATCCTGCTGTTCGTGGCGCTGCGGATCATCCGGGTGAAGCAGATCGCCATGATCTACCGGCAATCGTTCAGCGAGTTCCTGCTGATCGTCGCCACTGCCGCGCTGATCATCGTGCTGCCGATCCAGCAGGGCGCCTTCCTCGGCATCGTGCTGTCGCTGCTGCACGGCATCTGGAGCACGACGCGCGCGCGGCTCGTCGAGTTCGAGCGCGTGCCGGGCACCACGATCTGGTGGCCGGCGCATCCGCACATCACCGGCGAGCGCATCGCCGGCGTCGCCGTGATCGGGCTCCAGGCGCCGCTGTCCTTCCTCAACGCGCCGGGTTTTCGCAGCGACGTGGCCAAAGTGCTCGGCACCTCGACGCCGCAACTGCTGGTGCTGGAGGCGAGCGGCATGGTCGAGATCGACTTCACCGCCGCGCAGATCCTGCTCGACGTCTTCAAGGCGTGCAGCGAACAGGGCGTCACCGTCGCACTGGCGCGGCTGGAATCGGTGCGCGCGCAGAACGCGTTCGAACGTTTCAGACTGTTCGACGCCCTGCCCCGCGAACACGTCTTCCACAGCGTCGATGAAGCCGTGCGCAAGCTGGCGAAATAACCACCGCCTTCACTCGGTCCGCCGCCCCAAAAGGGAGCGATACTTTTGGTCGCCGGCCAGTTCGCGGAGTAAGACCATGGCCGCCGCGTCAAAGCTAGCACTTGATTTCCTGCTGCGACGGGCGACAATGATGTCGCGCCAGCTTCCGGTACCGAACTTCATATAAGACGGGGAAAACCCGCTTGGCCGCGGCTATACCGTCGCTGCGCGGGAGGGATCGTTATGACGGTAGGGTTCAAGCGCTGGCTGCAGCGCCGACATGATCCAGGCCGCCGATCGTATCGCCGTTACGATTGGGTGCGATGCAATCGCGCCGCTGCTCCGCGAAGAACGCCCCCTGGTTCGCGGCGAACTCGCCACCCCGGCGCTGCAAGTGGAACGCCACCAAATGATCATCGAGCCAATACATTGCGGACGTTGTCGCGGGCGCATGCGTTGGGCCACGGAGGCGCGATAGACTGAAAGAGACTCCAAGCCGGCGTTAGACTGGCCAAAGGATATTAGCTCAGACACACCGAGGGAGGAATGCATGACGACGGTAACCCGACGTAACATCCTCAAGGGCGGCACGGCGCTTGTGGGCGGCATGGCCGGCATCCTGGCCACTGGCAGGGCTCCCGTTTTTGCACAGGGCACCACGGTACACTGGCTGCGTTGGAATGACTTCGTGCCAGCTTCCGATCAGCTATTGCGCAAGGAGCTCCTGCCTGCTGCCGAGAAGGCGCTGGGAATCAAGATCAATCTTGAGACTGTGAATGGCAACGACCTGCAGCCGCGCATCACCTCGGCGATCCAGTCGGGCTCAGGTCCCGACATCATCATGCTCTTCAACAACCACCCGCAGATCTATTCGGAGAGCGTCATCGACCTGTCCGACATCGCAGGTCGTGTGAGCGAGGCCGAAGATGGCTATTATGATCTGTGCAAGTCCAACTCCGCCGACGGCCAAAAATGGATCTCTTTGCCGTGGACCATCGTCGGCGCCATGATCGCCTACCGAAAATCCTGGTTCGATGAGATCGGCTCATCGACCTTCCCGGACACTTGGGAGAAGTATCGCGAGGTTGGCAAGAAGCTCAAGGCCCAGGGCCGGCCGATCGGTCAGACGCTCGGCCACACGTTCGGTGACGCGCCGACGTTCAGTTACCCGTACATGTGGTCGTGGGGCGGCACCGAGGTCGAGAAGGACGGCAAGACTGTCAACATCAACAAGAAAGAGGTCATCGAGTCCGTCAAGTTCATGACGGCTTTCTGGAAGGAAGCCCACGACGAGGGCGGGCTTGCCTGGGATGACACCAACAACAACCGTGCGTTCCTGTCGCAAACCATCTGCGCCACCCTCAACGGCGCTTCGATCTACATCGAATCGCTGCGCAACCCCGACAAATATATTACTGAAAAAGGCGCACAGCTGAAGACCGACATCCAGCACTCGCCGTTGCCCAAAGGCCCGGCCGGCCAATTCGCCATGCACACCTATTTCTCTCACGTCATTCCGAACTATTCGAAGAATCAGGACGGTGCGAAGGCGTTGTTGAAGTGGGTCCATACCAAGGCGAACTACGAGCCTTGGTTCGTCTCCCAGAAAGGTTTCGCGACACCGCCGACCCACGAATGGGAGAAACACAAGTTGTGGGAAGAGGACAAGGTCATGGCGCCCTTCAAGATCGCCGGCCTCCTGGGTCAGACGCCCGGGTACCCTCTGCCCTCATCAGGCAAGAAGGCTGCCGAAGTGCTCACCAAATACATCATCACAGATATGTACGCCAAAGCGATCCAGGGCGCTCCGGCGGAGGATTCCGTGAAATGGGCGGAAGTCGAACTCAAGAAGGTCTATTCTTGAAAGTACGTGCGCAGCACGTCGCACGGCTGCGAAGTGGCTGCCGCGCGCCCCGCGTCTCGGACTTGTACGGTGCGCCGTCTCTCTGTGAGGCGGCGCGATCAAAGTTTCGCATGACGCGTCTGTTGGCGTGCGCTTAGAGGTGAAGCGAGATGGCGATCGCCGAGACCCAAGTCTACATGCCGCAGGCGCCGCGGCCCAGAATCCGGCTGCTTGAGGACGAGCGTTGGCTCGCATTCGTGCTGCTGGTGCCGACCCTGGCGCTGCTCGGTACGTTCATCGCCTATCCGTTCTTGCGCGGCATCTTGTTGTCGGTGACCAACTCGCGCGTCGGCGTTCCAGGCGAGTTCGTCGGCCTCGCCAACTTCTACAAGATCTTCAATGACGGGATCTTTCGCACCTCCGTCTACAACACGTTTCTTTATACGGGCGTAACCACCGTCTTCAAGCTGGCGCTCGGGCTGTGGCTGGCCATGCTGCTCAACCGGAATTTCCGCGGCAAGGCTTTCACCCGTGCTTTCATCCTGCTGCCCTTCATCATCCCGACCGTGCTCTCGACTTTCGCCTGGAAGTGGATGTTCGACCCGACATTTAGCGTCCTCAATTGGCTCCTCTACCATCTCGGTTTGATCAGCGGTCGGATCAATTGGCTTGGCGATCCAGACCTCGCCATGATCTCGATCATCATCGTCAACATCTGGCGCGGAGTGCCATTCTTCGCCATCAGCCTGCTCGCCGGCCTGCAGACCATCAGTCCCGAACTTAGCGAGGCCGCCGCCATAGACGGTGCCAGGCCGTGGCAGCGGTTCTGGCACATCACCTGGCCCCTGCTGCTGCCCGTGACCATGGTCGTGGTGCTGTTCTCGGTGATTCAGACGTTCGCCGACTTCCAGATCGTCTATGTGATGACAGGCGGCGGACCAGCCAATGCAACGCACCTGTTCGCCACCTACGCCTATCAGATCGGCATCGGCACCGGCCTCCTAAGCGAGGGCGCTGCCATCTCGCTCGCCATGTTTCCGGTCCTGTTTCTGGTCGTCATCATCCAACTTCTCTACATCCGCCGCGTGGAGGTCCGCTGAGCCATGATCGAGGGCGCAAGGTGGCGAAAGTGGGCGTTCTTCTACGTCCCCATGGCGATGTTCCTGCTTTTCCTGCTGTTCCCGTTCTACTGGATGGTGATCACTTCGGTGCGGCCGGACGGCGAGCTTTACCGACCCTGGAATTCGATCAACTACAATCCGTTCTGGACCTGGAACCCGACCTGGGACCATGTCAGGTACCTGTTCGAGGAGACGCTGTTTGCATCGTGGCTGTGGAACACGACGTTCATCGCGCTCGCGTCAACCGCCATCTCGCTCGTGTGCGGCGTGTTCGCCGGCTATGCTCTCTCGCGGCTGAACTTTCCATTTGCAGGCAGCCTGGGCACCGGCATCTTCATCACCTATCTGGTGCCTCAAACGCTGCTCTTCATTCCGCTGGCAGAGATCATCCGCAACTATCGGCTGGGTGACACGCCCTGGTCATTGATCCTGACCTATCCGACCTTTCTCATTCCGTTCTGCACCTGGCTCATGATGGGCTACTTCAAGGCGGTGCCCAAGGAGCTCGAGGAATGCGCGCGCATTGACGGCGCCTCGCGCTGGCAGGCCATGCTCTACATCGTCATCCCGGTGGCGATCCCGGGCATCCTCTCGGCCGGCATCTTCGCTTTCACCCTGTCGTGGAACGAGTTCATCTACGCACTTGTCTTCCTGTCCTCGCCTGGACAGAAGACCGTGCCGGTCGGCGTCACATCGGAGCTGATCCGCGGCGATGTATTCTTCTGGGGACCGCTGATGGCTGGCGCCCTGCTCGGATCGATTCCGGTTGCTATCGCCTATTCGTTTTTCGTCGAGCACTACGTCGCAGGACTGACTGGATCGGTGAAGGGCTGACAGCACCCCGGATCATCAGGAAAGTGGGCATGCGGAAGGCGGGTGGAGCGAATGGGCCAGGTCGTCCTCAAGGGGATCAACAAGTTCTACGACAGCGTGCACGCTGTCAAAGACGTCAATCTGCAGATCCGCGACAAGGAGTTCGTGGTGTTCGTCGGACCGTCCGGCTGCGGCAAGACCACGACGCTGAGAATGATCGCCGGGCTTGAAGCGATCAGTTCCGGCGACATTTCCATCGACGGAAACGTGGTCAATGAATTGGCGCCGATGGACCGCGACATCGCCATGGTGTTCCAGAACTACGCCCTGTACCCGCACATGAGCGTGCACGACAACATGGCGTTTGGCCTGAAGATGCGCAAATTCGAAAAGCCCGAGATTGACAAGCGCGTGCGGGAGGCGGCCGACATCCTCGGCATCGGTGAATTGCTAACGCGCAAGCCGCGCCAGCTGTCCGGCGGCCAGCGCCAGCGCGTGGCGTTGGGTCGTGCCATTGTGCGTCACCCCCGCGTGTTCCTGTTCGACGAGCCGCTGTCGAACCTCGATGCCAAGCTGCGGGTACAGATGCGCGTTGAGCTCAAGAAACTGCATCTCCGTCTCGGCACCACCGCCATTTACGTTACCCACGATCAGGTCGAGGCCATGACGCTGGGTGACCGGGTCGTCGTCATGAAAGACGGCGTGGTCCAGCAAGTGGGGGAGCCGCTCGAACTGTACAATCAGCCCGCCAACAAGTTCGTCGCCGGCTTCATCGGCTCCCCGGCCATGAATTTCGCCGCCGTTACGGTGACCGAGGCGAACGGATCGCTGATTGCCGAGAACTCCGGCCTGCGCATCAAGCTGCCGGACGAGACCGCGCAGCGGCTGCGCGGCCATATCGGACGCGAGGTCATGCTCGGCGTGCGGCCGGAGGACCTTACCGTGGCGGGTAGCGCTGATCTCGGCCACTCATGCTTCGATGCTGTGATTGAGGTGGTCGAGCAACTCGGCTCGGAAATCCTGCTCGATATGAAGGTCGGCGAGAGTATCATGGTGGCGAGCGTCGAGCCGACCGCGAGGGTGAGGGTGGGCGACAGGCTGCGCGTTGCCATGCGGCCTTCCAGGCTTCATGTTTTCGACGCGCAGACCGAGGCGGCCATCTAACCCCGGCAGAGGATCAATTCCACCGGTGAGCGGGAATTCGCCTTCTTGTCACCAGCTTCGATGACGCCCGGAGAGCTCGATGGCACTTGGCTCGTTGCCGGGCACACCGGATTTACGAGTACACGCCTCTAGGCCAGGGTCGGATGATCCCGCTGTATCGCCTCACGGATCCAGCTGGCATGGATCGCGCGAAACAGGATCTGCGCGGTCTTGAGGTCGTTCGCTGTCATGCAGAGATCGACGATGCGATGGACGGCGGCGTCGCGCATCAATCCATCCGAGATCTTCATCGCGATTTCCATCGCCACCTTGGCCGCGCGTTCATAGCGCTCACCTTCGCGCGTGTCGTTGCGCGCCGAACCGGCCGCGCTCGCGGCTGCGGCGTCACAAATCGCGCGGATGCGCTCGGCGGCCTCGATGTCGCCGAGCGGTCCTTCGATCGTCTCGTCCCAGATGTCCGCCGGCTTCTGCTTCGCGAACCACTTCATCGCCCCGTCACCAATGGTCTTCCAGCCGCCGTAGTTCCGCGCTCCCGCCTCGCCCAGCATAGAGAGGCCGATCGAGATCGGCGAGGCGATTTTTCCGCCACGCATTATCGATATGCAGTCAGGACGTCCGACGTGGTCCGATGGCCTCGAACTGCGCCTTCTGCTCGTCATTCAGCGTGGCGTAGAAATCCTCCAGCGCTGCGCGAACCGACTTGACGCCGTCGAGCATCGTGTCGAGCCGCTTGCGAACCGCGGCCATTCGCGCCGGCGGCGTCATCACGTCGCTGGGCTCGCAGGCCGCCTTGAGCGATGCGCTGACCTTGGCGCTGGTATCCTGGAGCACCTGTAGCGCGGCGCGCTGAGTGTCGTTGGGATGAAGCCTCGCGTCGATGTCAGTGCTGGGCCAATCGAGCGCAGCAGGCGTCGCGCAATTCTGGACCAGCGATCCCCCGGTGTTGCTGGAAGCCGTCGCACGACGCTGATCCTCGGCCAGCGCATTGAAGCGCGCCTTCTGCTCGTCGGTGAGCGAGCCGTAGAATCGATCGAGCGCGGGCTGAACGAGATCGACGGCTTTCTCCATCGCCTCGATGCGCTGCTGCATCGCCGTCAGCCGACCTGGCGCTGTCGCCGCGACCTGCGACGGGCAGGACGCGCGGATCATCTCGGACGCCTGGATCGAGGCATTGCCGAGTTCGTCGAGGCTTGCGCCTTGCGCCTCGGTCGGCTGCACCGCGGCGGCGATCTGGTCGATCGGCAGACCGACGATTTCGCGGCGGTCGCTGCCGCAGAGCCGATCCAGCGGGACGCCGCGCGCCTGGCGCCGTCCCACCGGCCGCTGCGGCAGATAGGCCGAGAGACCGTCATAGCCGTAGGGCCCGAAGATGCCGGCATAGATGTCCGGATAGCCGTAGCCCCAGAAGCCGAGACCGTCGCCCCAGATCGTGTAGTCGTAGAGATCGTTGTAGGCGAACGGCCAGAACAGCGGTCCGACCCAGCCATAACCGCCGCCCGCATGTTGCCACCACCCGCTGCTGGCGCCGTGCCAGCCGGCCAGTGCGGCCGCCGCTGCGATCTGGGCTCGCGCGGCCGGATTGCTGATCAGACGGCCGTTGCGGAAGGCGCTGGAATGCACGTTGAGGGCGTTGCGAAAATTCGCAGGACGGACGGCCGCATTGCGGATCTGGCCGAAGTTCGGGCCGCGATGTCGCGCGCCAGTTGCGAAGCGGGGCCCGCCATGATGCCCGCCGCCATGCGCGTGCCCGAAGCCATGACCACCAAAATGGCCGCCTCCATGATGACCACCACCATGATGACCGCCGCCGTGATGGCCGCCACCATGATGGCCGCCGCCATGCCCGCCTCCGTGCCCACCACCATGGCCGCCACCGTGCCCGCCCTTGCCCAGAGCCGTGCCCGCCAGCATGCAGGCAAGCGCCATCACGGCAATTCCAATGACAGGTCGCAACATCGCATCCTCCCGCAGAGCCGCGCCATCGAGGCATCGGAAATTGACGGAATTGGAACCGGCCTGACTGCCGAAAGTTCCGCGACCGCGACGCAGCGGACGGCGCGCTATGCCTCCGGCACGATCTTGCCGGGATTGAAGATATTCAGCGGATCGAGCGCCTGCTTCAGCGCCCGCATCGCGTCGAGCGCTTCGGGGCCGAGTTCCGCCTTGAGATATTTCTGCTTGCCCTGGCCGATGCCGTGCTCACCGGTGCAGGTGCCGTCCATCGCCTGCGCGCGCTCGACCAGGCGATGCATGAACTCCTCGCCGCGCGCCATCTCGTCGGCATCGTTGGTGTCGCAGACCAGCGAGCAGTGGAAATTGCCGTCACCGACATGGCCGACGATCGGCGACAGCAGGTTGAGGCGCTTGAGATCTTCCTCGGTCTCGCCGACGCAATCGGCAAGCCGCGAGATCGGCACGCAAACGTCGGTTGCAACCACGCCGATGCTGTCGCCGGGACGCAGCGCCTTCACCGACCAATAGGCGTCGTGCCGCGCCTGCCACAGCTTGGTGCGATCCTCCGGCTTGGTGGTCCAGGAGAAATCGCCGCCGCCGCAATCCTTTGCAATCTCGCCGAACGCCTTGGACTGCTCGCCGACCTCGACCTCGCTGCCGTGGAATTCCATCAGCAGCAACGGCGTTTCCGGCAGCGTCAGCTTCGAATAGGCGTTGCAGGCCTTCACCTGCGCGGCGTTGAGCAGCTCGATGCGCGCCACGGGAATGCCGGTCTGGATCGCCAGGATCACGGCCTGACATGCCCCGTGCACGGTCTCGAACGACACCGCACCGGCCGCGATTGTGTCAGGGATGCCGCGCAGGCGAATGGTCAGCTCGGAGATGATGCCGAGCGTGCCTTCGGCGCCGACGAACAGATGCGTCAGGTCGTAGCCGGCAGAAGATTTCTTGGCGCGCGTGCCTGTCGTGATGATCTCGCCGTCGCCGCGCACGACCTTCAAAGCGAGCACGCTGTCGCGCATGGTGCCGTAGCGCACCGCGTTGGTGCCGGAGGCGCGGGTCGAGGCCATGCCGCCGAGCGAAGCATCCGCGCCGGGGTCGATGGGGAAGAACAGGCCCTGGTCGCGCAGATGCTCGTTCAGCGCCTTGCGGGTGACGCCGGGCTGGATCACGCAGTCGAGGTCCTCGGCGTGCACCGCGAGCACCTTGTTCATGTCGCGCAGGTCGATCGAGATGCCGCCGGCGGGCGCGTTGACCTGGCCCTCGAGCGAGGTGCCGGTGCCGAAGGCGATGACGGGCACGCGGTTCTTGGCGCAGATCCGCACCACGTCCTGGATGTCGGCGGTCTCCTGCGCCATCACCACGCCGTCCGGCGGCTGGTTGACGATCCATGTGGTGGTATGGCCGTGCTGCTCGCGAACGGCCTGCGAGGTGATGAGGCGGTTGCCGAACCGTGCGGCAAGCTGCTCCAGCGCGCTTGCGAGGGCTTTCGGCTCAACCCGCGGCGGATTATTGGTGATGGTCGTACCCACGGACATTCCTCCCGACAGAAGAACCGTGGCAAAGGACATCTGACCGGTCAAGTCAAGCGACCGCGCGCATAGCAGGAAAGACACATGCCGGAGACCGCCGCTGCCGAGCCGTTCCGCTCGTCGATCATGCAGATCGAGCCGCAATGGATCGACTATAACGGCCATCTCAACATGGCCTATTACAACGTGATGTTCGACCGCGCGATCGACCAGATGTGGTTACAGCTCGGGATCGGGCCGGGCTACATGAAGGAGCGAGGCGGCTCGACCTTCACTGCCGAATGCCATGTGCGGTATCTGCGCGAAATCCACCTTGGCGATCCCGTGCAGGTGTCGGTCTGGCTGCTCGAAGCCGACGACAAGCGGCTGCATACGTTCCAGGAGTTGCGGCACGCGACCGAAGGCTGGCTGTCGGCGACCTCCGAAAACATGTCGCTCCACATCGACATGGGCTCGCGAAAGGTGGCGGCCTTTCCGCCCGATATCCGGCAGCGCATCGCAGCCGTCGTCGGCGCCCACGGCGCCCTGCCGCGGCCCGAGGGCATCGGCCGGAACGTGGCGATGCCCTCGAAGCGGTAGCTGAACAGCTCGCTCTAACCCCTCATCCTGAGGAGCCCGCGAAGCGGGCGTCTCGAAGGATGCAAGGCCACAGTCGGGCCTTCATGGTTCGAGACGCGCGTTCCGCGCTCCTCACCATGAGGATCACACCTATATCCTTCGTCCGCGCGCTAGTCCCACCACGGCCGAGACCAGGAACAGCACGACCGCGATGAAGAAGATGATCTTGGCGATCTCGATCGAGGCGCCGGCGATGCCGCCGAAGCCCAGGATGCCGGCGATCAGTGCGATAACCAGAAACGTCACAACCCAGCCTAGCATGGTCAAATCCTCGTCTTGATGTCTGTCTGCGTCGGCGCGGCTGGCCGCGCCACCTGTCCAGACAATCTCGACGCGGGAACGATGGTTCCGGCCCACGCAAGCTGGAAATTCGCCCTCGCGGAGGGAACAAATCGGCCCGCCGCGCACGTGGAAAACCTTGCCCCGACGCCCCATATAGGCAGCAATCCCTGTTAAGAAGGCTCCCTTCCACCACCCCGCGGTGCCATCGTGGGGCCAATGATTCGCATGACCGAGCCGAGCAAGATCACAAGCGTACCCGACCACCAGCCCGCAGCCGGCGGCATCGCCGCGCGTGCGCGCGCCTCCGTGGGCCCGAAATATCTGTCCGGGCTCAATCCTGAGCAGCGCGACGCCGTGGAGACGCTGGACGGCCCGGTCCTGGTGCTGGCCGGCGCCGGCACCGGCAAGACGCGCGTGCTGACCACGCGCATCGCCCACATCCTCAGCCAGGGCCGCGCCCGCCCCGCCGAGATCCTGTCGGTGACCTTCACCAACAAGGCCGCGCGCGAGATGAAGCATCGGCTCGGCCAGATGCTCGGCCATGCGGTCGAAGGCATGCCGTGGCTCGGCACCTTCCACTCCATCGGCGGCCGCATCCTGCGCACCCATGCCGAGCTGGCGCAGCTCAAGTCGAACTTCACGGTGCTCGACACCGATGACCAGGTGCGGCTGCTCAAGCAGCTTTTGCAGGCCGACAACATCGACGACAAGCGCTGGCCGGCACGCATGCTGGCCGGCCTGATCGACGGCTGGAAGAACCGCGGCCTGACGCCGTCGCAGGTGCCGTCAGGCGAAGCCGCCGTGTTCGCCAACGGCAAGGGCGGCAAGCTCTATGCGAGCTACCAGGAGCGGCTGAAGATCTTGAACGCCGCCGATTTCGGCGACCTGCTGCTGGAAGACATCCGGATCTTCCGCGAGCATCCGGACATCCTGCGGCAGTACCAGCAGCGCTTCAAATTCATCCTGGTCGACGAATATCAGGACACCAACGTCGCGCAATATCTGTGGCTGCGGCTGCTGTCGCAGGCGCCGACGGCTTCTTCCTTCGCGTCTCCCCGCGTGCGCGGAGAGGCCGCATCGCAAAGCGATGCGGGTGAGGGGGACTCTCCGCAGACTGAACTCGTGGAGACGGCCCCTCACCCCGACGCTCTCAGCGCGAGCGAAGCTCGTCGCGACCCCGCAAGCGGGGCGAGGGAGCAGATGCCCCACGTCAAAAACATCTGCTGCGTCGGCGACGACGACCAGTCGATCTATGGCTGGCGCGGCGCCGAGGTCGACAACATCCTGCGCTTCGACCACGATTTCCCCGGCGCCAAGGTCATTCGCCTCGAGCGCAATTACCGCTCGACCGGCCACATCCTCGCCGCCGCCTCGCATCTGATCGCGCACAACGAAGGCCGGCTCGGCAAGACACTGCGCACCGAGGACCATGACGGCGAGAAGGTCACCGTCACCGGCTCGTGGGATTCGGAAGAGGAAGCCCGCGGCATCGGCGAGGAGATCGAACAGATCCAGCGCCAGGGCGACAAGCTCAACGAGATCGCGATCCTGGTGCGCGCCTCCTACCAGATGCGCGAATTCGAAGACCGTTTCGTCACGCTCGGCCTGCCCTACCGCGTGATCGGCGGCCCGCGCTTCTATGAGCGGGCCGAAATCCGCGATGCGCTGGCCTATCTGCGCGTCATCAATTCACCTGCCGACGATCTCGCCTTCGAGCGCATCGTCAATGTGCCCAAGCGCGGCCTCGGCGACGCCACCGTGCAGATGCTGCACGACCACGCCCGCAAGCGCCGCATCCCGCTGTTCGAGGCGGCGCGCGCGGTGGTCGAGACCGACGAGCTGAAGCCGAAGGCGCGCGGAAGCTTGCGCGACGTCGTCGCCCAGTTCGACCGCTGGCGTGCCCAGCGCGAGGTCACCGCGCACACCGATCTCGCCCAGATCGTGCTCGACGAGAGCGGCTATACCGAGATGTGGCAGAAGGACCGATCGGCCGACGCCGCGGGCCGGCTGGAGAACCTGAAAGAGCTGGTGCGCTCGATGGAGGAGTTCGAGAACCTGCAGGGGTTTTTGGAGCACATCTCGCTGGTGATGGATCGCGACGGCGGCGCCGAGGAAGACGCGGTGTCGCTGATGACGCTGCATTCGGCCAAGGGTCTCGAATTCGACAACGTGTTCCTGCCCGGCTGGGAGGAAGGCCTGTTCCCGAGCCAGCGCACGCTGGACGAACAGGGCCGTGCCGGCCTCGAGGAAGAGCGCCGGCTCGGCCATGTCGGCCTGACCCGCGCGAGGCGCCGCGCAAAGATCTATTTTGCGACCAACCGCCGGATCCATGGCACCTGGTCGACCACGATCCCGTCGCGCTTCCTCGACGAATTGCCGTCCGCCAATGTCAAGATCACGGAATCCAAGGGCGGCTCGGCCTGGGGCGGCACCGGCGGCTACGGCGCCTCGCGTTTCGACGACATGGAGGCGTTCGGTTCCACCTATTCGACCCCGGGCTGGCAGCGCGCCCAGGCCAACCGGAACCGGGGCGGTGGACGCAGTGGCGGCGGCCAAGGCGGCTTCGAGGAACAAGCCTCGTCGTTCTCCTCCTCATCCGGCCCGGATTTCGGCAGCTTCTCCTCACGCCGCCGCGGGCCGATGACGATCGAGGGCGAGCTGGTCGCCAAATCCACCGGCACCACCTCGGAATTTTCCCTCTCCGACCGCGTCTTCCACCAGAAATTCGGCTACGGCCGCGTCACCAAGATCGACGGCAACAAGCTCACCATCGCCTTCGACAAGGCCGGCGAGAAGAAGGTCGTGGACAGTTTTGTGCAGCGGGCGTGACGCCTGATATGCCTCAGTACGTCGCCATCATCGAGGACGCCGACCCGGACGACGCCGTCAGCTTGTGGTTTCCGGACTTGCCGGGCTGCATTTCCGGCGGCGACGACGTCGACGAGGCCCTGGAGAGTGCGCCCGAGGCGCTCGCATTTTATGCGCAGGAGCTGAGCGCGGACGGCCGCCAGCTTCCCCCGCCGCGGACGTTGGACGAGCTCAAGGCCGACCCTGCTGTGGCCGACGACCTCAGGAAACACACGGTCGCCCTGATCGAATGGCCGCCCCTCCCTGAGGCCGAGTGAGGACTGTTCGCCGCACTGGCCGGACGTTCGACAGTTCTCGCCCGAACGCCCCTTGACCACCGCGAACTTCCCCGTATCAGATGCGCCCATGGTCCGGGGCTCCATCACACTGATCTTGCTGGCATTGGGGATGCCGTCGCTAGCGGCGGCGGAGACCATGAGCTTTGGCGATTCGATCGGGCTCCTGGCCAAGAGCTGCGGCGCGGAAATCGTCGCCAATTGCCGCGGCGTCAACCCGGACTCGACCCGGCTGAAAGAGTGCCTGTCCCGCAACCGCGACGTGCTCTCCCAGCAATGCCAGAGCGACTATCTCGGCGCCTTCGATGCCATCCAGAAGCGCGTCGCCGCGCGCGTCACGGTGGCGAACGCCTGCCAGCGCGAGATCGTCAAGGTCTGCGGCGGCTCGACCAAGGAGACCAGCAAGTCGATCCCCTGCCTGGTCTCGACGCCCAAGGGCATCAGCAACAACTGCCTGAAGGCCGTCGACGACGCGGGGTATCGGTGATGCGCGCGAACGGAATCGCCATCACGCTGGTCGTGGTCTTGGCCCTGCTCGCGGGCGCAGCAAGCGCGCAGACGGCGGCGCCGACCCGTGACGACATTGTCGGCAAGCTGAACCATTTCGAACAGGCCGCCGAGGTCGACCTTCCCGCGCTGAAGCAGCAGGTGATGGAGCGCGCCAAGGCCAGGATCAAGAACGATCCGGGTCCGGTGAACCGCCCGCTGATCGCGCCTGACCTCGCCAACCTGCCCGCCTTCAACGCGCAGATCCAGTTCGACGCCGACACGCCGATCATCCAGCCGGCGTCCTATCAGACCGTCGGCCGCATCGCGGACGCGCTGGTTAACTCCTCGCTGCTGCCGTACACGTTCCTGATCGTCGGCCATGTCGAATCCAATGCGAAAACGCGCGAGGCCAATGCGATCCTGAGCCAGCGACGCGCCGATGCGATCCGTGACGTCCTGGTGAACACGTTCAAGATCTCGACCAAGCGGCTGCATCCGATCGGCCTCGGCGAGGAGCAGTTTCTCGACCGTGCCAAGCCGACCTCGGCGGTCAACGGTCAGTTGCAAATCCTGACCTATGCCAAGGTGCCGGAGGAGGCGCCTGCGCATCCGGCTGCGGCGCCCGGGCCTGCGGCGAAAAAGCCCGCCAAGAAGCGCTGAGCAAGATCGCTTCCCCTGACGGAACTCTTTGAAGTTCCAACCGTTTTGCGGCCTGTCGAAAGCGCAACAGCCATGCTTTGCGCGACACGCGAGCCGGTTTGTGCACTGCCCTATCAGGTGCTATAGCCAGTTCTCGCCCTTCCCCGACCCCATGCTGCACGAGACCGAGATGGCTGGTTATTTTCAACGCCAACTGGCCGATTACGTCGAATATCATCGCGATCCCTGGAACTGCGCGATGCACGTGGTCGGAATCCTCCTGCTCTTCACCGGCGCCGTGCTGCCGCTCACCCTCGTGCGTTTTCCCATCTTCGGGATCGAGGTGAGCCTGGCCGTGGTTGCGGCCCTGCCGGTGCTGGTTTACTGGCTGATGCTGGACGCCGGGATTGGACTCGGCATCCTTGCCGCGATGACCGTGCTGCTTTCGGTCGCAACCGCAATCGGCAATCAGGCCTCGATCGTCATGATGTGGTCGATTTTTGCGGTGCTGATCGGATCTGGCGTCGCAGCGCAGATCGTGGGCCACAGGGTTTTCGAGGAACGGCAGCCGTCGATGGTCGACCACCCCGCGCATTTCCTGCTTGGACCGATGTTTGTCATGGCGAAATTATTCATTGCACTGGGCTTCCGTCGCGACCTTGCCGCGATTTTGGCGCCTGTTCCGACCAATTCCCTTTCAACCCGATAGCTCTAGAAGCGAAACAGCAAACCTTCTGCATGGCTCTCGTACTGGTTACCGGTGGCAGCGGCTTCATCGGACATCATCTCGTAGAAGCGCTCCGCGCCCGTGGGCAGCGGGTACGCGTTCTCGATGTCCGTGCGCCGGCCGCGGCGAACGCCGACGTTGAACACGTCCACGGCTCGGTGCTGGATGGCGCCGCGGTCGACGCCGCGATCGCCGGTGTCGATCAGGTCTATCACCTCGCCGGCCTGCCCGGTATGTGGGTCGCCAACAAGCAGGACTTCCACGACGTCAATTGCCGCGGCACCGAAATCGTGCTTGCCGCGGCGATGAGGCGCGGCGTGTCGCGCTTCCTGCACTGCTCGACGGAATCGATCCTGTTCCCCTATTCCGACCTCAACGGCGTTGCCGCAGAAGAGGCGCTGCAGCCGGCCGATGCGATGCCCGGCGCCTATACGCGGTCGAAGTCGCTCGCCGAGCACCACGCCGCGAAGGCGGCGGCCGCGGGCTTTCCGCTCGTGATCGGCACGCCGACCATGCCGATCGGTGCCGCCGACCACAACCTGACGCCGCCGACCGCGATGCTGTGGTACTTCCTCCAGAAGAAGGTGCAGCCGCATCTCAACTTCCTGGTCAATCTCGTCGATGTCCGCGACGTCGCGATGGGCCTTGTGCTGACCATGGAGCGCGGCCGCATCGGCCAGCGCTACATCCTCGGCGGCGACTGCGTCCCGCTCGGCAACATCCTGCGGATGATGTCGGCGATGAGCGGCCGCCGGCAGTTCCCGGTCGTCGTGCCCGGCAAGATCGCCGAGCTCTCCGCGATCATGCTCGAATCCATCTCCGATCGCATCACGCGCCGGCCGCCCAACGGCACCGCCGAGGGCGTGCGCATCGCGCTTGCCGCGAGCGACCTCTCGATCGGCAAGGCGCGCACCGAGCTCGGCTACGCGCCGCGCCCGATCGAACCGGTCTTGCGCGAAACCATCACCCATCTGCTCGCCCGCAACGGCCAGCGGCCCTCCGGCGCCATCGAGCATCACGCGCTTTCCTCGCGCGCGAGCTAAGGCCTCCGCCCAAACGCAAAGAACCTTCATGTCCTTCGATTTCAGCAAGCTTCTCTCCGTGGCCTGGGGTGGCTGGACCACGACCTGGCCGACCGAACTCCTGGCCTTGATCTGGCTCGCCTTTCTCGCCAGCTGGGTCGGCGCCTCGTTCTGGCAGGGCCGCACCCAGAAGCAGGTCATGACGCTGGAGTCGCAGCGCTATCGCCTGCCGATCCTGGTCGGCGGAATCCTGTACACGCCGTGGGTTGCACAGGTCCTGGGCTGGAAGCCGCTCTGGGTGCTCGGCAACACCGGCATCTACATCGCCGCGGTCCTCTCGGCCGCCGGCATCGCCTTCGCCTGGTGGGGCCGGCTGCATCTCGGAAAATTCTGGTCCAACACCATCACCCACAAGGAAGACCACCGCGTTATCGACACTGGCCCCTACGGCATCGTGCGTCACCCGATCTACACGGGACTGATTGCAGGCATGCTCGTCACCGGCATCGCGATCGGCCTCGTAACGACGATCCTCGGCGCCATCCTGATCTCGCTCGGCATGTGGCAGAAGGGCCGGATGGAAGAGGTGTTTCTGTCCAAGGAGCTCGGCGAAGACGCCTACGGCGCCTATTGCCGTCGCGTGCCGATGATCATTCCGTTCCTGTCGCCGCGGTGAAGCGTCCTGAAGGCGCGGTCGCTGCGTTCCGCTTTCTCTGCACGACGTTACTGCTAGTGTCGGACTTGCGCTCGATCCAAGCTTTACCATCAGTCGCTTGCTTGTCAGCCAAGCAAGCGACGATACGAAATATCTCGCAGGACGAGAGCGGGTCTGCGAGGGCATGCGGCCTAGCCCTAGCCGGGGTTCCAGAGGAGTGATGTCCGTAAACTGACAACGCTACGGAGAAGCCTATTATGCAGTTGTCAAAGGTCGCCGCGTTGGCGCTCATCGCTAGCTGTCCAAGCCTACTGTCTGTATCTCGGGCGGCGGCCGTTTCTGAATGCTCAATCTCTGGCACACTAGCGGATTGGGGCGAGAACTCGACGGCCGACATTGACCTCACGTCCGGAGGAAGTTGCCAATTTCCAATCCAGATGCGCGGCACGGTGAGTGGCTCGGACATCTCTCAAAAGCCGTCACACGGCAAGCTGAGAAGGCTCAACCTGTCTACGTTCGAAGGCTAAATATAAGGGTAGCGATACCTTTGCCATCAAAGCGACGGGGCAGGGACCGACAGCTTCTGGCATGTCGGTAATCACTGTGCACGCGACGATCAAATAGCGTTCCTCGCTCGATTGCATGGTGAACGCGGAAGCAACAGCCGCCCGATGTCTCGCGCCAATGGCACCACAATGAAAAGGGACCATCGGAGTAACCGATGGTCCCAAAAGCCTCAAAGGCTCTTCGCTGGCAAAGGCCTTGCCGTGTCTTGCCAAGTTGGGCTGCGAGCAGACTTGGCGGGCTGCTTGCAGGGTTGATGCTCGCTCTACGCTGGCCTTCTGGACCCTGGCCTCTTTGACGCTGGCCTTATGGACGCTGGTCCCGTCGGACACTGGTTGCCATGGGCTCTGGTCACGTCGGCGCTCGTCGCTCTCGGCGCTGGATGGTGCGAGAAACCGACTCGATCAACCAATGCCAATTGAACTGCCGACCCGACGAATAGTCTAGGTGTTGTTGTCTGTTCCTCTCGAAGAAATTTGGGTTAGCGAGGCTGCCAATTCCCGCATCGTTGGATGTCATTTCTAACGACGACCGGCAGCCCGCCGACCGAATTGCGAATGGCGCACGTCCTCGCGCTGGACCCGTCAGCGCGAGTTTTGCTTTTTCGGGGATCGCACCCTTCTGGCGGGCTTTGTCACTGCGATGTCAGCCACAGCAGGGTTTGCGACTGACGCCTCGAGAATTTCGTATTGAGCATGCATCCAATGGACTTCCGCCTTTCCGTCGGGTTGCCCATCGGCGACCCAGAGGTGGTAGGCGCGCTCGCGAATTGCCTCTTCCAGATTTGGCATGGGATTTTCCTTGCGAATGATCCGCCCGGCCCCAGCCAAAAGACTTGCTCTCGTAGGGTTAATGAAATCTTAACGGGGCAGCGGAAGCCAAGCGTCGCGCGGGTGCCGCTCAGGGGCGGTCGGCGCTCATTGCGAGAGATCTCGGCAGCGCTCGCGGACGCAGGTCGCAACGAACGGTAATCCGCATGCGGCGACCGGCATCAAACTCATGCTTACCGAGGGTCGACGAGGCCGTGCACGGGCCGCCTCTTTTGGGGGCTCGGGGCTCGATTGACACCAGCACAGCGAAACTAGTCAGTCGATTGGCGCGAGCCGTGCGTTCCACCGCGCCGCAAGGTTTTTGATCTGCTCGAAATGCAGGATCGCCGGTTCACCCTCGCGGACGATTGTCGTCCGCTTGCGTTCCTTGGGTGGCAACGTCATCGCGCGCGATACTGCCGCGCGCAGTTTCATCGAGCCGTGATCTGTCAGGGTGACGAGTTCTTCCGGGTCAAGGGCCATGGGTCCACGCCTACGCTACCGGCTGGCCCGCAAGCCAGCACACGCGCCCCGAATGCCCAATTCTCCAGATAGCCCAACATGGTTAATAGTTCGTTATCGTTTGGCTCTGTCATTTGGATTGGCGCGCGGGTCACGCGGCGTCTTGTCCCGCAAGTAAAATGAGCCTCTCAGGCTGCACCAGCCCCTGTTTGGATCGAACCCAATCCCAGCCGATTTCAAATGCTAAAGGAGGTGGCTACCGCCAGGCTTGCAGCAGGGGTAGTTCGCCCGCTCCGCGCCTGCCCGCGCGGTAGCCCCCAGTGAGTCATTGCAGTCGCAATCGATCAGGCTACCGCTGCCAACCTGCCATCGGCATGCGGGTTTGCGCAAAGCAGACGCTTGCGAATGGCCTCTTCAACGAGCGCGAGCGCTTCCTTGGCTTGTCGCGCTTCGGCTTCCGCAACTTCGGCGCGAAGCTCTACGGCCGTCAACTTATCCTTTTGAGCTTCAATGCAGCACTGGGCTTGCTCCAGCGCTCGGCAAGCATCTTGCAGCTTAGTTTGGGTGGCTACGGTGAGTTCACGCTGTGCCCGCTCGGCGGCCTCCGCTCGCCCTTCGGCCAGCCGCAATCTTTCTATGGCGCTCGTGCAAAGTGATTGGGCACGGGCTTCGGTCTCGCGGGCGTGCTTCTCCATATCGCGGAAGACATCGGCCGCTTGATATACCAGATCGAGAGCTGTTGCTCCCTTGTCTGGTGCCAGCGGTGAGGGAAAGCTCAGGATGCCCTCATCCCCTCCAACTGGCGCTCTGGAACCACGCTGCGCCATGCAGTTCAAGCTCGTCGCGAACACATATACACGGGCAGTATCATGAATAGCTATGGTTAACGGATGGTTAAACAGTTGCATGCCTGGAGATGTCGTCACGGCGCGCGGCGGGCAATGGCACCGAAAATTAGTCAGTTCTTTGGGCGTGCCTAGCGTAGCAGCAGAGGCTCGCGCCGGCGGCTGGACCGGCACATCGGCCGCTGACTTTCCTCTCCATGCAAATTTGGTCGGCTGCCATTCCTCGGGAATAGGCGCTGATCGAGTTCCGTAACGGTTGACCTTTTTGCCGCTACCCAGTTGGATGCGCGCGCAAAAAGGCACGACGACATCCCATCGTGGATCTGGAGAGGTCGACGATAAGGTCTGAGCCCGCGCGGGGCTTTGGGCGATCCGTCGTTGGACTGTGCCGTACGTTCAACAGGGGATTTCCATGACCTTTTCCAGCATCTTCGCGCAGTTCGTCGCGCTGATCGGCGGTGCCGCGCTGCAATGGCGGCGGCTGTCGGGCACCGCGCCCGCGCCGGCCTGGGGCCAGGCGCCGGCGATTCCCGAAGCGAAGCCGCAGGGGGCGCTGCCGACCTTGAAGATGCCGACGGCCAGGGGCTGGAGCGAGGGCCAGAAGCCGACGGTCGCCCCCGGGCTCAAGGTCAATGCGTTCGCAACCGGGCTCGACCATCCGCGCTGGATCGAGGTGCTGCCGAATGGCGACGTGCTGATCGCGGAGGCGACGCAGATTGCGGGCGCGCCGAGGTCGGTGTTTCACTATGCGATGCAGGCGACGATGCGGCGCGCCGCAGCGCTCGGAGTCAGCGCCAACCGCATCACGCTCCTGCGCGACAAGGACGGCGACGGCGTCGCCGAAGTGCGCGGCGCCTTCATGGAGAACCTCAGCCAGCCCTTCGGCATGGCGCTGGTCGGCAACACATTCTATGTCGGCAACACCGACGGCGTGATGGCCTTCCCCTATGTCGCCAATGCCGACCGCATCACCGCGCCGGGCAAGCGGCTCACGACGTTCAAGCTGAGCGGCCATTGGACGCGCAGCCTGCTCGCAAGCCCCGACGGCAAGAAGCTCTATGCCGGTGTCGGCTCGCTCAGCAACATCGCCGAGATGGGCATGGAGGTCGAGGAAGGCCGCGCCGCGGTCTATGAGCTCGATCTCGCCGCCGGCACGCATCGCATTTTTGGTGCGGGACTGCGCAACCCGGTTGGACTCGCGTGGGAGCCCAATACGAACGTGCTCTGGACCGTCGTCAACGAGCGCGACGGTCTCGGCGACGAGACGCCGCCGGACTATCTCACCTCGGTGCGCGACGGCGGCTTCTACGGCTGGCCCTATTGCTACTGGGGCAAGACGGTCGACGATCGCGTGCCGCAGGATCCCGCGATGGTCGCCAAAGCGCTTCAACCGGACTACGCACTCGGCGGCCACACCGCTTCGCTCGGCCTGTGCTGGATGCCCGCAGGGACCCTGCCCGGCTTCCCCGACGGCATGGTGATCGGCCAGCACGGCTCGTGGAATCGCAGCACTCTCTCGGGCTACAAACTGGTGTTCATCCCGTTCGAAAACGGCAAGCCCTCCGGCCCCAGTCGCGACATCCTGTCGGGCTTCCTGTCCCCGGACGAGAAGGAATCCTACGGCCGTCCGGTTGGCGTCGTGATCGGACCCGACAAGAAGTCGCTGCTGATGGCCGACGACGTCGGCAACGTGATCTGGCGCGTCACGGGCGCGTAGAGGTTACGTCCCGACACAAAGCGTGGCGCGCTGCTTGCGTAGCAGCGCGATCACGGAGAGCGCCGTGATCAGGCCCGTCTTGGGATTCTCCGACGGGATGTTCTCGATCGACATCGAGAAGCGCGCCGAATCCGCCTCGACTTCGATGCGGTGAACGTTGCGCGTCACGGTCGGATCGGCCCAGATCTGCACGGAGGTGCGGTCCGGCCCGACGCCCGCGAGCGACAGCGCGACCGCGACGTTGAGATTGGCTGGAAAGCCCTTTGCGGCCTCGCGCGCGGTGCCCTCGAACAGTTTGAGCGGCTCGCGTAGATTGTCGATATCGATGTTGTTTTCGACGATGAAGGGCGCGCCCTTCAGACCGTCGATCGGCTTGCGCGTCACCATCTTCACCGAGTTGATGGTGCCGATTGCGGCGGCGTTGACGGCGTCCAGCCCGATCAGCGCTCCGGTCGGCACGATGATGCGGCCGCCATTGGCGCGGGCGAGATCGACCAGATCAAAATTGTCGAGCAGTCCGCCGACGCTG
The DNA here is from genome assembly GCF_055811795.1 of Bradyrhizobium sp. MI1.7. Taxonomy (NCBI): domain Bacteria; kingdom Pseudomonadati; phylum Pseudomonadota; class Alphaproteobacteria; order Hyphomicrobiales; family Nitrobacteraceae; genus Bradyrhizobium; species Bradyrhizobium sp. MI1.7. The sequence goes on along the minus strand of NZ_JBVVPO010000008.1, from coordinate 95,070 downwards.
ACGACGACGGCGGCCTTGCCGCGCTTCACCGCGGGCTCGACGATCGCGCGCAACTGGCCGCTCGGCGCGCATTCGACCACGATATCCGCGGCGTCACCGAGCTGATCGATCGGCAGCACGGATGGCGCACGACGCAGGCCGCCCAGAAACGCCTGATGCTTGGCGGGATCACGCACGGCGACAGCGGACAGCGTCAGCCCCTCGATGCCCTGATCGAGTGCGGTCGCGATCTTGGTGCCGATCGAGCCCAGGCCTGCGATGGCAACCCGCAATTCGTTCGAAGCTTTCTGTGCAGTCATCGCGTCCCACCTTCTCGCCAGGCCAATGTCATAGCCGCTCACGCCTCCCGCGCATAGCTGCGCAGGCGCGCCTCCAGCACCGCCAGCATGGCATCGCGGGCCGGGTCGCGCGAACCGCGCAGCCATGCGGCGGCAAGCGGCAGCCGGCCGATGGGGCCGCTCTGCTTCGGCCGCAGCGGCACGAAGCGCACGCCTGATACCGCCATCCGCGTGGTCCAGCGCGGCACGATCGCAACGCCGAGCTTCGTTGCCACCAGATGGATGATGGTCTGCTTCTCGTCGGCGACCTGCACGATGCGCGGCGTCAGCCCGGCCTGCTCGAACAGCTTGATCGTGAGGTCATGGCTGTGTGGCCGCGAGCGGCGGTCCGGCACCAGCATCGCCTCGTCGGCGATCTGCGCCAGCGTGATCGACTTGCGCTCGGCGAGCGGGTGGCGTTGCGGAAACGCCACGATCGCGGTCTCCTGGAGCAGATCGCGGAATTCGAGCCGCTTGTCCGCACTGTCGGGCGGGCGGACGAAGGCGAGATCCAGCGCGCCGGTCAAAATCTTCGGCAGCAGCCGGACGGTCTTGTCTTCGAGCAGCTGCACCGCGATCTCAGGATGCTTGTCGCGGAAATCGCGCAAGAGCGGCGGCAGCAATCCCGCTGCCGCGCTGTCGATGGCGCCGACCCGCAGCCGCCGCGCGGCGCCGGCACGCGAGCGGTTGCGCAGATTGCTCTCAACCGCCTCGACCTTGGCGAGGATGGCGCGGGCATCGCGCAGCAGCGTCGAACCGTCTTCCGTCAGCGACACCGCGCGCGTGGTCCGTGCGAACAGCCGCGTTCCCAGATCTTCTTCCAACAGCCTGATCTGCCGGCCGAGCGCGGAGGGCAGCATCTGGAGCTGCTGCGCCGCATGGCCGAAATGCAGCCGCTCGGCCGCCGCCACGAAGCATCGCAACTGATGCAATTCCATCCAAGGTCCTCTCGTCTCGCCAGGCGAGGATTATATCATTTTTTTGTATAAACCAGCGCCAATTGAGTATGCCTCCTTCCCCCGCCTAGGCTCGTTGCCGGCGTGGACCTCCGGGTCCGCCGATACAACAACAAACCGGAACTCGAGGAGGCCAGGGTGGCGAGCGAGATTCAGACGCGCGTGCTGCGCAAGATCACCTGGCGCATCGTTCCCTTCATCATGCTGCTGTACTTCGTGGCCTTCATCGACCGCGTCAATATCGGCTTCGCCTCGCTGACGATGAACAAGGACATCGGCCTGTCGCCCACCGTCTACGGCTTCGGCGCCGGCATCTTCTTCTGGGGCTATTTCCTGTTCGAGGTGCCCTCCAACATCATCCTGCACAAGGTCGGCGCGCGGATATGGATCGCGCGGGTGATGATCACCTGGGGCCTCGTGTCGGCCGCGATGGCCTTCGTGCAGGGCCCGACCAGCTTCTATGTGCTGCGCTTCCTGCTCGGCGTCGCCGAAGCCGGCTTCTTCCCCGGCATCATCCTCTATCTCTCCTACTGGTTCCCGGCGCGCCAGCGCGCCGCGGTGACCGCGCTATTCATGGCGGCGGCGCCGCTGTCGACCGTACTGGGATCGCCCGTCTCCGGCGCGCTGCTGGAAATGGATGGCCTGTTCGGCTTCAAGGGCTGGCAATGGCTGTTCGTGCTGGAGGCGCTGCCGGCCGTGCTGCTTGGCTTCGTTGTGCTGGCATTCCTCACCGACCGCCCGGAAAAGGCAAAATGGCTCGCGGACGACGAGCGGCGATGGCTGGTCGATGTCATGAATGCGGAAACCACCAGCAAGGCCGCGACCGCGAGCCACAGCATCTGGCGCGGGCTCGCCGATCCGCGCGTGCTGGCGCTCGCGCTCATCTATTTCGGCACCTCGGCAGGCCTCTACACGCTCGGCGTCTGGGCGCCGCAGATCATCAAGCAGTTCGGCCTGTCCACGCTCCAGGTCGGCTTCCTCAATGCGCTGCCGGCAACCGCCGCCGTCGTCGCCATGGTGCTGTGGGCGCGGCATTCGGACCGCACCGGCGAGCGCACCTGGCACGTCGTGCTCGCCTGCCTGCTCGCGGCCGTGGGGCTCGCCTTTGCCGGGCTTGCAACCGGCGTGGTCACCGTGCTGGTGGCGCTGGCGCTGGTGAACATCGGCATCTCCTCGGCCAAGCCGCCGCTGTGGAGCATGCCGACGCTGTTCCTGTCCGGCCCCGCGGCCGCAGCAGGGATCGCCACCATCAACTCGATCGGCAATCTCGGCGGCTTCGTCGGACCCGCCATGATCGGCTGGATCAAGGAGCAGACCGGCAGTTTTGTCGGCGGACTCTATTTCGTCAGCGGCCTGCTCGTTCTCTCCGCGGTCCTGACCCTGCTATTGTCGCGCGCGCAGACCGCGCCCGTCGAACCCGTCCCGCAATCCCACTGACATCTCAAACGGAGCATCTTCATGCGCACCCATTCGATCGCAGCAATTCCCGCCGACGGCATCGGCCCCGAGGTCATCTCGGCCGGAATCCGCGTGCTGGAGGCTCTGGCAAAACGCAGCGGCGACCTCGCCTTCAACGTCAAGACGTTCGACTGGGGCTCGGACTATTACAAGAAGCACGGCGTGATGATGCCGGCCGAGGGCCTTGCCGAGCTGAAGAAATTCGACGCGATCTATTTCGGCGCGGTCGGCGCGCCTGATGTGCCCGACCACATCACGCTGTGGGGCCTGCGCCTGCCGATCTGCCAGGGCTTTGACCAATACGCCAATGTGCGCCCGACCAAGATCCTGCCGGGCGTCGCCTCGCCGCTGCGCAATGTCGGCGTCGGCGATCTCGACTGGGTGATCGTGCGCGAGAACTCGGAAGGCGAATATGCCGGCATGGGCGGCCGTGCGCACAGGGGCCTGCCGGAAGAAGTCGGCACCGAGGTCGCGGTGTTCACCCGCGTCGGCGTCACCCGCATCATGCGCTACGCCTTCCAGCTCGCGCAGTCACGCCCGCGCAAATTCCTGACCGTCGTGACCAAGTCGAACGCGCAGCGCCATGGCATGGTGATGTGGGACGAGATCGCAGCCGAAGTTGCGGCCGAATTCCCCGACGTCACCTGGGACAAGATGCTGGTCGACGCCATGACCGTGCGCATGACACTGCATCCAAAGAGCCTCGACACGATCGTCGCGACCAACCTCCACGCCGACATCCTCTCCGATCTTGCCGGCGCGCTCGCCGGCAGCCTCGGGGTGGCGCCGACCGGCAACATCGATCCGCAGCGCCGCTTCCCCTCGATGTTCGAGCCGATCCACGGCTCGGCGTTCGACATCACCGGCAAGGGCATCGCCAACCCGGTCGCGACCTTCTGGACCGGCGTCCAGATGCTCGAGCATCTCGGCGAGAAGGACGCGGCAATGCGGCTGATGTCGGCGGTCGAGCGCGTCTGCGCGGCCGGCGTGCTGACGCCCGATGTCGGCGGCAAGGCGACGACGAAGGAAGTCACGGACGCCGTGATCGACGCGATCCACGGGACGAACGTGTAATCGCTACTCGACGTGGGGGGGGGGGGGGGGCCGGCCCGGGGGCGTTTTTGGTGAAAAAAATAACCCCGTTG
>NZ_JBVVPO010000008.1:50835-91184 GCF_055811795.1 Bradyrhizobium sp. MI1.7 | reverse complement strand
CCCGAGGCGGGCGCCACGGCCCCTACCAAGAAAGCCCCGCCCCCGGTTACCGCCGCGACCCCGGGCACCAAGGTTAAACCCCAACCCGCCGTCCGGGCCGGGCTGGCCCCGCCCTGGACGAGTTGTGGATCAACTACTTCCGCCCTTGCGGCGGCGGCGCCGGCGCCGCCATCGCGGCCACAGGCTCCGGCGGCGTCAGGTGGCGCGGGACGATGATGGACTGGCCGGGAGTGAGCGGCGCGTTCTCCGCCAGCGAGTTGCTCTGCGCCAGCGTCCACAGCGGCACGCGGCGGGCGGCGGCGATGCTCTCCAGGGTGTCGCCGGTGCGCACCGGCACCCGCACGCCGCTGTCCCACAATTCCACCGGCGTGTTCGGCGGCACGAGATAGCGCAGCGGCACGGCATCGGCCTGGCTCTGCGCGGGGATGCGTGGCAGCTGCGTCACCATCTCGATGATCTGGCGATGGATGTCGTCCGACTTCTCGATGTTGATGTGCGAGACGCGGCTGTTCTCCTTGAGGTCGTAGCTCGCGTAATGGCCCCGATAGCCGGGCACGGCCACGACGTCGCCGCCGCCGAGCACGCTGTCGGAGAGGAAGATGTTGATGAAGCGCTCGACATTGAGCGGCACGTCGCCGGTCGCATGCGCGGAATCGATGGCGATGACGAGGCTGATCCGGATGTTCTCCTTGGCCGCCATCTCGGAGATCACGACCGAGCACAGCCCGCCCATGGAGTGGCCGATCAGCACGATCGGCGCCGGGCTCTCCTTGTAGCTGGAGATGACACGATCGCCGATCCATCGGCAGATGGTGAATTCATAGACGTCGGCCGAGAAGCCGGCCTTCGTCAGCTTTTCGCTGAGCCGGTCCATGCCGGTCGAGAAGATCGGCCCCATGGCGCCGCGGAACAGGTAGATCTTTGGCGGCGGCAGCGGCTCGACCGGCGGAGCGGGAGGCGGCGGCGCAGCGGTCGCGACCGCGGGGCGCTTCGGCTTCGCAGGTGAGGCAACGGCCATGCCGGTGCCTAGGGCGAGCAGCGCAACCGCTGCCAGCACGACTAGCCGCCTCAAATCGATCATCCGTCCAGCAGTCCCGCCATGGGAGGCAAAGGCCTCCTCCGCGGGCTTAGTGACCACCGATTGGGTGGATTTTGGGGCACGGAACCGGGCCCGTGACGCCCGTCGGTCGAGGTTCTCATTCTGCCCCTTACATCCCCGGCATCAGTTGAAGGGAACCCATGGCTGGGCTTCGCAGGCGTCGAGGATCACCGAGCTCTGGATTCCCTTGTAGGCGTCATCGTCGAAAAAGACCGAATAGGCCGGGTGTCTATCGGACGGACCACCGCGCTGCCTCAGGCAGACGAAATACGACGCCGGCCCGTGGTCGGTAGGACGGACGGCGGATGTCTCGAGTCCCCCGGTCAGCTTGACTTCGGCGGCTGCCTTCCTGACGCCCTCCTGCACCGCCTTGGCACCAGGCGGACGCGGAGGATGATAGACAGGAGGCAAATTCCCGCTCGATGCGCATCCCGCCAGCAAAAGCGTCAAGACGGCGGACAAGGCCGCCAGAGATCTGCGGCGGCCGAAGACGGACCTTCGCTGGCAGCACGCCAACTCATATCGTGAATGCATCGCTTGTCCCCGGTGCCGCGCTCGCTGCGCGCCTCATCCCTGGGTCAGGACGAGATAGAGGCAGCCGGCGACCGTGGGCAGGACCGCGACCAGGGCCGTCATCCAGAAGCCGGGCTCGAGCATCGAGTCCTGGTCATCCCTCTCGTCGACTGCATGCCGATCTGCGTTGGTCCGGCTCCACGCCTCATCGGCCGTGAACAGGGGAACGCTGCTCGCGCGCGCATCGTCACGCGCTGCGCTTTGGCGCAAAGCGCGTTGGGAAGGGCGAGTTATTCCGGATGTCAGCATGTCATCAACTCTGATCGGCTACCAATATGTCGAGCTCGGATGTTGCGGGGCGCGCAGCCGCATCACTGTGTCAGCGCCTGCTCTGAATTCGCTCCGGGCACAGGCGGCGGGGCCGGATTGTTGGCCGGGCTCTCCTTGGCGCCGGAATCGGTCCAGGCCGGCGGCAGGCCGAGCCCCTGCCCCGCGATGCCGGTGATGCCGGGAAACCGTCCGAACGCTTCGCAGGCGACATATTTGGGCGCACCGCCGAGCCGCACGGGAATGCTGTCCATCGGCGGCAGCGCGGGGATGCCGCCGAACGGCGACTCTCCGGTCGTAACCAGTTTTGCGAAGTCCGTGCCGAAATCGGCGGCGAGATCGTAGGCATCGCCCTCATTGGCGACCCGCGGAGAGTTCGTAATCGAGTTGGCGCCGCGCGCCCAGACCATGGCCGCCTTCTGAAATCCTGCAAAATCGCGCGCTTCCGCCTCGACCGACAGGCTGCCGAGCCCGACCGGAAGCCTCGGCACCGGTACGGGCACGCCGGGAAGCGCAACGGTCTTGGCTATCGACAGGGCTTTCGATGCGCCGGAGGCGGTCGGGCTGGTCGGCGCGGCATGCGTCACCGTCGCCTGCACCGTGAGATCGGCGTCGTCATCGGATGAGACGATACGGAAGCGCTCGCTCAAGCGGAGACACAGCTCGCGGCTGATGGCGTTCGCAACCAGGCGACGTTCCTTTTCGTTCAACACGACATCGGTGCGCGCGGGAAAGACGGTCGATGCGATCCGGATCGTCTTCGCCGCCAGCACATCCTGCTTGTTCACGCGGATCTTCGATCGCGTCACCAGCCCGTTCGCTTCCGACATCCGGTCGTAGCTCCTGAGCGAGCCGGCCTGTTCGAGCGGCGCGGTCGCACACCCTCCGAGCGCAAGCGCGGCACCCATCAGGGCCGTCCGTGGAAAGCGCATAGTCCCATTCCCGCATCGGCAGCTTATTAGAGAGATCGCTCTAATAATCACTTCTCACGCCTCGCAACATCCGTCAACATAAATAGATGGAACTCTCTAATTTTGATTTTCTCGTGGCGGATCGTCGTGCTAAACGGGGCGAGTGTGAATGGAGATGTCCGGTTTGAGGAAAGTCGACCCCGTCAAGCATGAGCAGAAGCGCGGGGAAATCCTCGGCGCGGCGATCCGCTGCTTCATCAGGGACGGCTTCCGCGGCGCTAGCACGACAGATATCTGCACCGAAGCCGGCATCAGTCCGGGCCACCTCTATCACTACTTCGCGAGCAAGGAGGCGATCATCGAGGCGATGATCGACCTCGGTCTCGCGCGGTCGGCCGAAAAGTTCGAAAAAATTCTGGCCGCCCCGGACGTGATCGAGGCGCTGCTCGTCGACATCGAGGAATCCAGCCTGCGATTTCGTCCCGCCCAGATCCTCAATCTGGATGGCCTCGCGGAGGCCGCCCGCAATCCCGAATTCGCTGAGATCATCGAACGCCACACCGGGGCGGTCCGCCGCATGTGGAGCGATTTCCTGCGCCAGGCGCAAGACCGGGGACGGGTGGATCCGGGACTCGATCCGGACGCGACGGCAAACATCCTGATCGCCCTCGTCGACGGATCACGCGCCATGCCGATCCGCAATCCGAAGCTGGATATCAAGCAGAGCGTAGAGCATCTGAGAACGATGCTCGTCCGCTTCCTGAACCCGCCCGACGCGCAGAGCGTTGCGATCAAGCCCCGCATTCAGAAGACCGGTCGTCCCCTGAAGCTGGTCAGGAAGCGATAGAGCCCGCCCCTAGAGCGGCAGGAGCCGGTTCAGCAATTCCAGCAGCATGCGCTGCTCGGCCGCGCTGAGCGGGGCCAGCATCTTTTCGTTGTAGGGCTCCGTCAGCCTTGCCCCCTCGGCAATGAGCTTTGCGCCCTTCGGCGTCAGCATCAGCTCGACGGCACGGCGGTCCGCCTTCGAGCGGTTGCGCTTGATGAAGCCGGACGATTCAAGCTCATTCAGGATCTTGATCAGGTTCGGCAGGCGCAGCCGAAGCAGGCTGGCGAGGCTGCTCGGCGGCACGCCGGGATTGTCACGAATGACGGCGAAGATCGCATAGGTCGCCGGGGTCAGGCCCAACGCGGCGAACTCCTCGTAAAAGCCTTCGAAAAACTTCAATTGCGCGAGGCGCAGCATGAAGCCGGGCGTCCGCCGGAGCGCGCGCAGGTCCAGCGATTTCTCCGGCTGCTGATCGGACTTCAACCCGGGTCTTACGGTTCTCGAACTCATGATCCTCATCCGCGGCGGCCACAGCCGAATTGACACTCTCAAAAATAGCTATAAAATATAACTATTATTTAGCGGCACCAAGACCGCATATGGGAGGGACACAATGAACAGCAAATTCCTGCACAAATTGTGCATTTTGGCTTCGATGCTGGTTGCCGCGCCGGGCTTTGCCCAGGTTGCCGTGAAGATCGGCATCCTGAACGACCAATCCGGTCCGTTCGCGAGCTATCAGGGTATCGGCTCGGTCGTCGCCGCAAAAATGGCGGTCGAGGATTATGGCAGCAAGGCCGCCGGCAAACCTGTCGAGGTCGTCGCGGCCGACCATCAGAACAAGACGGACATCGGGATCGGCATCGCCAGGCGCTGGTACGAGAATGACGGCGTCGACGCGATCTTCGATATCCCCAACTCGTCGATCGCGCTCGCCGTCGCCGGCATGAGTGCCGAGAAGAACAAGGTCTTCGTCGGATCGGGGGCCGGCACGGTGCTGCTCACCGGCGAGAAATGCACGCCGAATACCGTGCACTGGACCTACGACACCTATGCCTATGGGCGCGGCCTCGGCAAGGCGATCGTGCAGCAAGGCGGTGAGAAGTGGTTCTTCATCACCGCCGACTACGCGTTCGGTCACGATCTGGAGAGGCAGGCCGCGGAGGCCGTGAAAGCGTCCGGCGGCGAGGTGCTCGGCAGCGTGCGGCATCCGCTGGGAACGGCCGACTACGCCTCCTTCCTGCTCCAGGCCCAGGCTTCGGGCGCGAACGTCGTCGGCTTCGCCAATGCCGGCGACGATACCATCACCTCGATGAAGCAGGCCGCCGAGTTCGGGCTGACCAAGGACCACAAGCTGGTCGGATTGATCCTGGGGATGAACGGCCTTCCCTCACTCGGACTGAAGTTTGCGCAGGGCGCGCAGATCATGAACCCGTTCTACTGGGATCTGAACGACGGCACGCGGGCTTTCGCCAAACGCTTCGCCGAGCGCATCCCCTCGAAGGCTTATCCCAACGACATGCAGGCCGGCGTCTATGCCTCGGTCATTCACTACCTCAAGGCGGTCGACAAGGTCGGCGGCGCCAAGGACGGCAAGGCCGTCGTCGCGGCGATGAAGGAGATGCCGACCGATGATCCGCTGTTCGGCAAGGGCTACATCCGCAAGGACGGACGCAATATCCACCCGCTCTATTTGCTCCAGGTCAAGGCGCCCGAGGAGTCGAATTCGGCCTGGGACCTGCTGAAGGTCGTCGCCACGATCAAGGGCGAGGACGCATTCCGCTCGGAGAGCGAAGGCAAGTGTCCGCTGACCACGCAATAACGGCCGGGAGCTGACCATGAGCGGCATTGCATCCAGTCCGGTCGACCCGTTCGCGCCTGACTTCCTGATGGACCCCTATCCCGCCTATGAAGCGCTGCGCGCGCTCGGGCCTGCGTTCGCACTGGAGCGGTATGGCGTGTGGGCCATGGCAGGCTATGCCGAAGTCGAGCCGGCCCTGAAGGACTGGAAGACGTTCATCAGCGGCGAGGGTGTCGGGCTTCACGGGATGAATCCTGCCCTGCCGAAACCGCTGACACTCCAGATCGATCCTCCCGATCATGACAAGGGCCGCCGCGTCCTCGGCCGCACCCTGTCCCCGGGCGTCGCAAGGAAGCTGCGCGAGACGTTTCAGCAGGAGGCGGAGAGGAAGGTCTCGGAGCTGATCGACAAAGGCACCTTCGATGCCGTGGCCGATCTTGCGGAAGCCTATCCCATGAAAGTGTTTCCGGATGCGATCGGCATCCGGCCGGATGGCCGCGAGAAGCTGCTCGCCTGGAGCACCTTCGTGTTCGACAGCTTTGGCCCGGAGAACGAAATGCTGGCCACATCGCGCAAGGCGGGCCTCGCCGCACAGAGCTGGATCATGGAATGCTGCGCCCGGGACGCGTTGCAGCCCGACGGGCTCGGCATGATGATCTACCAGGCGGCCGACGACGGCGAGATCACCGAGCACGAAGCAACGCATCTGGTGCGGCCGTTCCTCACCGCCGGGATCGACACCACCGTCAACGGCATCGGCAACACCCTGCTGGCACTCGCCACGCACCCGGATGAATATCGCAAGCTGCACCACAAGCCGGAGCTGGCGCGCAACGCTTTCGAGGAGGGATTGCGCTACGACTCACCGGTGCAGACATTCTTTCGCACCACCTCGCGCGATGTCGAGATCGGCGGCGGCGTGATCCCCGCGCACCGCAAGGTGCTGCTGTTCATGGCCTCCGCCAACCGCGATCCGGCGCGGTGGGACAAACCCGACCGCTTCGATGTCGAACGAAGTGCGACCGGACATGTCGGCTTCGGCGCCGGCATTCACGCCTGCGTCGGCCAGATGATCGCGCGTCTGGAAGGCGAATTGATCTTCGGCGAGCTCGCAAGACGCGTGAAGACCATCGAGCTCACGGCAGAGCCGAAACGCACGCTCAACAATTCCCTGCGCGGGCTGGAGAGCATGCCGGTCCGCGTGACCGCCGCTTAGGCGGCATCACGCGGTGCTGCGGGTGCGACGCGCCCTCAGTTCCTGGCCGGCGCCGTCGCCGCCGCCGAGCGCGCCTGCCGCGGGGCCCTGGGTGCGCCGGGTTCGGCGACCGGACCTGCCGGGGCGCGCGAGCGCAAGATGGCGGCGTCGATCTCGCCGATGACGCGGCGCTGGATCGCCTCGTTCTTGTCGATCGAGATGTGGCCGACGCCGGTGCCGCGGACGTCGACATTGTCGAGCTTGCCGCGGAGGCCAGCCGCGGCGCGCACCGGCTCACCGGGACCATCGCCGATATAGATGTTGATGTAGCGCTCGGCGCCGGTCGACAGCCTGGTCTTGAATACGGAATCGAGGCCGATCGCGAGCTTCACGGGCACCCCGAGCTGGTTGAGCTTGGCGATCATGTCCGGCAGCGCGGTCGCGCCGGAGGAATGGCCGACCAGGACAATGGTCTTGACGCGACCGGCCCTGTAGTTGGCCGCGGCCTCATCAGCGAGCGAGGACCAGGACACGAAGTTCGCGACGGTCACCTGGACGCCCTGCGCCTGGAGGCGGGAGCCGATCGTATCGAGCCCGAGCGAGAAGATGTTGAGCACGCCGCGGAGCAGGTAGACATGGGTGGTCGCGGCCGCGGACTGGCTCGGCGCCGCCCTGGCGGTGGTCGGGCTAATGGCAACAGCTGACAGCAGGAGCAGGCAGATCGCCCACACACGGAGGGCGGGCAACTGGCTGGCGCCGGCGGTGTGACGGCCGTTCGGTCTCATCTCGATGTTTTCCCTGGGGACGATACGCTTTGCGATTGGCCGGAATCGTAGCCACGGCCTGCTCGCAGACGCAACAAAGAGGCGCGTGAGCGGCAATCTTAGCCACAAGTCGTGACCCTCGCGCAACACTTGCCCGGAACCTGCCACCGAAGGGGCTGTTTTGAGACCATTTTTCTCCGGCCAATTGCGGCCGGGCAAGTGCATTCCTATTTCAGGGCTCCGCTGACCTCCTCCCCGGACGGTTCCAGCCTCCCCCTCCCCAGTCTTTACCTTTCAGCCCTGCGGCCATCATGTCCTCCATCATTTCCGTCGCCAATTTGTCGAAGACCTACGGGTCCGGCTTCAAGGCGCTCAAGAACGTCAATCTCGACATCAAGCGCGGCGAGATTTTTGCGCTGCTCGGCCCCAACGGCGCCGGCAAGACCACGCTGATCTCGATCATCTGCGGCATCGCCAACCCAAGCGAAGGCACGGTCCTCGTCGGCGGCGAGAACATCCAGACGTCGTACCGCAAGGCCCGCTCGCTGATCGGCCTCGTGCCCCAGGAATTGCACACCGACGCCTTCGAGAGCGTGTGGGCGACGGTGAGCTTCTCCCGCGGCCTGTTCGGCAAGCCGAAGAACCCCGCCCATATCGAGAAGGTGCTGAAGGACCTCTCGCTCTGGGACAAGAAGGACAACAAGATCATCACGCTCTCCGGCGGCATGAAGCGCCGCGTGATGATCGCGAAGGCGCTGTCGCACGAGCCGCAGATCCTGTTCCTGGACGAGCCGACCGCCGGCGTCGACGTCGAGCTGCGCAAGGGCATGTGGGAGGTGGTGCGCACCCTGCAGCAATCCGGCGTCACCATCATCCTGACCACGCACTACATCGAGGAAGCCGAGGAGATGGCCGACCGCATCGGCGTCATCAACAAGGGCGAGATCGTGCTGGTCGAGGACAAGGCGACGTTGATGGAGAAGCTCGGCAAGAAGCGGTTGACGCTGCATCTGCAGGGCAAGGTCACGACGCTGCCGGACAGCCTCAGCCATTACGAGCTCGACGTCTGCGACGGCGGCGCGACGCTCGTCTACGACTACGACACCAAGGGCGAGCGCACCGGCATCACCAGCCTGCTCAGCGACCTCCGCAACGCCGGCATCCGCTTCAACGATCTCGACACGACGCAATCGTCGCTCGAGGACATCTTCGTCGACCTCGTGAGGACGTCATGAACCATCGCGCCATCCGCGCCATCTATCTGTTCGAAATGGCGCGCACCTGGCGTACGCTGCTGCAAAGCATCGTCTCGCCTGTCGTCTCGACCTCGCTCTATTTCGTGGTGTTCGGTGCCGCGATCGGCTCGCGCATCAGCCAGGTCGAGGGCGTCAGCTACGGCACCTTCATCGTGCCGGGCCTGATCATGCTCTCGGTGCTGACGCAGAGCATCGCCAACGCTTCCTTCGGCATCTACTTTCCGAAATTCACCGGCACGATCTACGAAATCCTGTCGGCGCCAATTTCCTATGGCGAGATCGTGCTCGGCTATGTCGGCGCCGCCGCGACGAAGTCGATCATTCTCGGCCTGATCATTCTCGCCACCGCCGGCCTGTTCGTGCCGCTGCACATCCATCATCCGGTCTGGATGCTGACCTTCCTGGTGCTGACGGCGGTGACGTTCAGCCTGTTCGGCTTCATCATCGGCATCTGGGCCGACGGCTTCGAAAAACTCCAGATGATCCCGATGCTGGTGGTGACGCCGCTGACCTTCCTCGGCGGCAGCTTCTATTCCATCGACATGCTGCCGGCAGGCTGGCGCACGGTGGCGCTGCTGAACCCGGTCGTCTATCTGATCTCGGGCTTCCGCTGGAGTTTCTACGAGATTGCGGATGTCAGCGTGTCCGTCAGCATCTGCATGACGACGGCGTTCCTGGTGATCTGCCTCGCCGTGATCTGGTGGATTTTCCGCACCGGGTACCGGCTGAAGAACTGAGCTGTCATTACGGGGCGCGACGAAGTCGCGAGCCCGGAATCCATCGGGCGGCAGAGTTGGTGGATGAATGGATTCCGGGCTCGCCCTTCGGGCGCCCCGTAATGACGATGGTGGACTTACCTGTAGCAGTGGAAGCGATGGTAGCCGTCATAGTAGCCGCGGCAGCGGTAGTGGCGGTGATGCGGAATACCGAACACGCCCTCCACCGCACCGACGGCCCCTCCAACACCGGCGCCCACCGCGCCGCCAACCACGCCACCGACAGGCCCGGCGATCCGGTTGCCTTCATAGGAGCCTTCCTGGGCGCCGCGCACGATGCCCTGGGCGTGGCCGGGTTGCGGCAGCGACAACAGCGCGAGCAGGATGGCGGTGGCTGCGAACAGCAGGCGGATGGGCAAACCGGCCGGCAATTGCGCGGCGGCGATACGGGCTTTGTTCATCTTCGGTCCCAAGGGAATTAAAGGGGAAAGGGCAGCGGAAGCCGCCCGTCGAGGGCAGCCACGATCAACGCCTGAAGCGGCCGAATGGTTGCGCCTTTGTGACGAATTGTCGGCGTTGTGACTGCTCGGCACGCTCGCGAAAATGTCAGCGCCGCCGCCAGCCACGCGGCACAAAGCGGCCTTGCTTACGCCCGGCATCGCGTTAACGATGGAGGGGCAGCCCGCTGGAACGAAAGCCGGATTGCAGGCATATTGCACGCCGGGGGACGGAGAGCCGCGGCGCCTAGCGTGAACAGGCCGGAGGCCAGAACTCAAATGCGTTTCCAGATGCGTTCTTTTTTCATCGCTTTTTCCTCATTGATGTTTTTGAGCGCGGGCGCCGCCCAGGCCAAGGTCGAGATCACCGTCGACAAGGACAATCAGCAGATGACCGTCGCCGTTGACGGCGTCGCGCGCTATCGCTGGCCGGTGTCAACCGGCATCCCCTCGCGCGAAACGCCGGGCGGCGCCTTCCGCGCCTTTCGCATGGAAGAGGATCACTACTCCAAGGAATTCGACGACGCGCCGATGCCGCACGCGATCTTCTTCACCAAGGTCGGGCACGCCATCCACGGCACCGACTCGGTCAGCCGCCTCGGCTCGCCGGCGTCGCACGGCTGCGTGCGACTGTCGCGTCAGAATGCCTCGACGCTCTATGCGCTGGTGCAGCAGCAGGGCGTGCTCAACACCACGGTGACGCTGACCGGCTCGGCCCAGGTGGCTCTGGCCCGCAACCCGCGCGGCCGCAACCCCACAGCAGTGGCCCGCGCGCCGCAGCCGGCCGAAGAGCAGTACGCCACCTCAGGCGATCCCGTGAATCTCGCACCGCCGGCGCAGCCCGCCCGCCGCTACATGCCGCAGGACGACAATTACATCTACCCGGCCGACGGCAGCGACACCGGCACGCGCTATCCCGCGCCGCGCTCGGCTAGCCGCCCGCTGTATGACGCACAGGTCTATCAGCAGCAGCAGCAGCCGCAGCAGTACTACAATCAAGGCTACGGCCAGCAGGGCTACTATCAGCCACAGCCCCGGCAATACTATCAGCCGCGCGGTTACTATCAGAACTGACGCTACCGAAACGCGGCGTTGCCGCGTTCGACGATCTTTCGCACAGCATCGACGAAGGCACGCGCGACCGGCTCGAGGATCTCGGGCCCGGTCGGGGCGAGATCGTCCGACGGCGTATGAAACGTCCGATGGCGCCCAGCCATGCCGAGGAAATTGGCGTAGCCCGCCGCGTGCACATCGCGCAGCTCACCGACCGCCTGCTTCTCCGTCACCAGGCGCTTGGCCTCGACATTCGCAAAAGCCTCGTCGGTCAGTGCGACGGCGGATTTGCTCAGCACGAGATAACGCTCTTGCTCGGGCCGATCGGTGCGGGCGCCTTCCGCGAAGGCATAGCAGGCGTTCGACGAACCGAAATGAATCCACGCCAGCGTGTCCTTCGGTGCCGGCGCTCCGTGCTTCAAAAACAGTTCCATGCCGCCATGGCCGATCTCGTGGCCGGCGGTGGCGATGAAAACAAGATGCGCCGGCCATTTCTCGGCGGCGACGGTGCGCGCCAGCGCGAGAAAGTTGGCGATGCCGGGGCCGCGCTCGCAGACGCACGAGTACCAGCCGGTCATCGGCGTCGAGACGACGATGACCGGCCCACGGCCGGCCCCGATCTCGGCGATGACGTTGCGGCCAACAACATCGCGCTCGTAATGGCCCTTGACGTCGAAGGTGACGCGCGCGCCTGAGGCGAGCGCGCGCTCGAACACCGCTCGCGACGCCGCGCCGACCACGATCACCGGCACCGGCCAGGGCGCATCCTCCTGCGTGACGTTATAGGCGAAGCGGTCGTCGGCGGGGTTGCCGATCATCAGCAGGATGGCCGCCGGCTTCCTTGCCGCGGCTTCCGCGATCGCCGTACGATGGGTCGGCCCCAGATAGGCGCCGCGATCGAACGGCAGATCGAGCAGAAGGATCTTGCCGGTGACATCGCCATCGCGCGCGAGCGGCGCGGCGAGATGGAAGCTGGCCTTGTCCTCCGGCGGCCACCAGAATGGCGTCGCCTCGACAGAGATGCCGGCAGCTTCAGCGCTGGCCCGCTCGACGACATATTGCCGCCCGAGCACGACGGGCTGGAAGCTGATTTCGAAACCCGCCTGCTTCATCTCGCCGGCGATCCAGTCGGCCGTCGCGCGATCGCCCGCCGAGCCGAAGCGGTGCAGACCGAAGGACGCATAGCGCGCCACATCTTCGTAGAGGCTCGCACCCGAGAGCACATCCTTGGCTAGCGCCTGTCCGACCATGAGAATCGCCATCGTTGCGATGAAGATAAGCCGCATATGAATGGCTCCCTGAACCGTTGTTTTTTGAGAGCCAGTTTCCGCCTTCCCCGGCCGCCGTCAAGCACCTGTCGACCACGAAGCTGGACGAACCGGGCGAAGATTTCATAAGCTCCTCTTTTCACCTGGGCTGCGAACCTTGATGCCGTCACGTGCCGCGACAATCCTGATCGTGCTCTCGGTTCTCACTGCGGGACAAGCCATGGCCTTTGATCTCGAGGCGCATCGCGGCGGGCGCGCGCTGTTGCCGGAAAACACCCTGCCGGCCTTCGCCAACGCGCTGTCGATGGGCGTGGACACGCTGGAGCTCGACGCCGGCGTGACCGCGGATGGCGAGGTCGTCGTGTCGCATGAACGCGGGCTCAATCCCGACCTCGCGCGCGATGCAGGCGGCGCTTATGTCGCCGCGCCCGGTACACCGTTCGTGAAGCTGCGGTTGGCCGACGTCAGGACCTATGACGTCGGCCAGATCCGGCCCGACAGTTCCTACGCGAAGCAATTCCCCGACCAGCGGGCCGTGCCAGGGACACGCATTCCCACCCTGGGCGAGCTGTTCGCGCTGGTGCGCAAGGCCGGCAACACGCGCGTGCGTTTCAACATCGAGACCAAGATCGATCCAAACCATCCGGACGAGTCGCTCGATCCGCGAGGCTTTGTCGCAAAGCTGCTCCAGCTGATCGAGGCCGAAGGATTTTCCGATCGCGTCATGATCCAGTCGTTCGACTGGCGGACCCTGTTGCTCGTCCAGCAGCAGGCGCCCACGATTCCGACGGTCTACCTGACGCTCCAGCGCGGCTCGGGCCAGACGGTGGCGTTGGACAAGGCGACGAACTGGACGGCGGGTTTCAGCCCGGCCGATCACGGCGGCTCGCTGCCGCGGACGATCAAGGCTGCGGGCGGCACGGTCTGGTCGCCCTATTTCGGCGATGTAACCGAGGCGGTCGTCTCGGAGGCACACACGCTCGGACTGCGTATCGTGGTCTGGACCGTCAACAAGCGCGAGGACATGGCGCGCATGATCGAGCTCGGCGTCGACGGCATCATCTCGGACAGGCCGGACCTGCTGCGGCACGTCGCGGGCGAGAAGGGAATTGCATTGCCGGCGGGAACGCCGGTCGTGCCGTAGCGCTCGATCTCGTGTCCCGGACGCGGCGCGGCATGAAATAACGCGACGCAGAGCCGGGACCCAGAAACGTAGGCCCCGGCTCTGCAGCGCACCGCTACGCGCTGCGCAGCGTCCGCGGCGCGCGATGGTGTCGTAGCAGCCCTACTCCCCATCCCGCAGACGCCGGTACAGCGCGCCCAAAATATTGGAATAGTCGTCGGTCCAGACCCGCACCCGGTCGTCGGCTTCGGTCTGCTCCCATGACTTGGAGGAGGCGAGCCGGCCGACGTCGGCCTCCTCGCGCGCGGAGATGACGACGTCGGTCGAGAAGATGTAGTCCCCGTCGCGTCCGGAATCCTCGTTGAAGACCCAGCTCTTCAGATCGTTGGCATCGGCGATGCCGACCACGACGGTCTCGAGATCGAGGTGCCGGTTGGAGACGTGCATCACCACGGCGCCGTGCGGCGCCAGCTTGTCCTTGTAGATACCCATCGCCTCTTCGGTGGCGAGATGAATCGGGATCGCATCCGACGAATAGGCGTCGACGATGATCAGGTCATAAGCGCCGTCGGGCTCTTTCGCGAAGGTGAGGCGAGCATCGCCGATCACCGGCTTCAGGCCCGGCATGCAGCTCGATATGTAGCGAAAGTTCTTCGGATCGCTCGCCGCGTCGACCATGGACTGGTCGATCTCGAAAAAGGTCCAGCTTTCGCCGGGCTCGGCGGCACAGGCGAGCGTGCCCGATCCGACGCCGATTGCCGCAACCTTCAGCGGCGCGCCCTTGCGCTCGCGGATCGCGGTGATGGCCTGACCGATACCGCCGTCCTTGTGGTAATAGGTGATCGGCTCGGGCCGGCCGACGACCGGCGTGCCGTCATTGTTGCGGAAGCGCTCGGCGCCGTGGATCGTGGTGCCGTGCATCAGCACATGGAAGTAGCCGCCGGGCGTCACCACGATCTTGTGCACGCCGAAGAAGCTGCGCACCGTCGTGACGCGGCCTTCGTCCGCCGGATAGACGCGGATCAACGCCAGCGCGAGCGCGGCGGTGGCGAAGATCTTCCAGCGGCTGGCGTTGAGCGCGAGCGCCAGAAGTGCCGCGAGCACGCCGACGGCCCCCGCGACCCAGACGCGATGATCCTCGAACCAGGTCGAGAGATCGCCGGTCATGTAAGACGGCGCGACCAGCGCCACCGCGAGCACGGCGAGTGCCAGCCAGTACCATCTAACGATGCCCGCCAGCCGCTCGTTCGCCGGCGGCCGGCACAGCGCGGCGAGCGCGACCAGGATCGGGTATTCGGCGATCCAGGAGAAGGTGAATGGAGCAACGAGGCCGGCAAAGAGGCCGCCGACCATGCCGCCGAACGACAGCGCGACATAGAAGCCCGTGAGATATTTGGCGGCCGGCCGTGTCCGCGCCAGCTCGCCATGGCAGGCCATGGCGATGACGAAGAAGCACAGTTGGTGGCCGCCGAGGGTCAGCAGCAGATTCTGTTCGCCGCCGAACGCCAGCAGGACGATGACGCCCGCGATCGCGACCGGCTGGAGCATCAGCATCCATTTGTGCGGCAGCAGCGGCCGCGACTGGAACACCACCACCCAGGTGAGCAGATACAGCGACAGCGGCAGCACCCAGAGCAACGGCGCCGCCGCGACGTCGGTCGAGATGTGTGCCGTGACGGCGATCAGCAGGCCGGACGGCACTGCGGCGAGGAAGATCCAGCGCAGCCGCGTCACGATGCCTGGCGCCGGCGCATTGACGTCCTCGGTCTTTGCGTCGACCACGGCCAGCTTCGGCGAACGCAGCAGCAGCACGCCGCAGGCGGCGATCAGGAGGATCAGGAGGCCATAGCCAAGGGTCCAGAACCGGTTCTGCGTGTGCAGCGTGAAAATCGGCTCCAGCAGGAACGGATAGGACAACAGCGCGAGGAAGCTGCCGATGTTGGAGGATGCATAGAGGAAATAGGGATCGTGTCCGGCAGGATGGCCGGTGCGGACGAACCAGGCCTGCAGCAGCGGATTGTTGGCTGCGAGCGCGAAGAACGGCAGGCCGATCGAGACCACGAACAGGCCGAGCAGCCAGAACGCATAGCCGGAGGCCGGTGGATCGCCGTAGGCCGTGGCGACGCCGAGCGGCAGCGTGGCGAAGGCTGCGATCAGCAAAACCAGATGCACCGCGACCGGAACGATGCGATTCCTGATCTGCATCAAGAGATGCGCATAGGCATAGCCCGCCAGCAGCAGCGACTGGAAGAACACCATCGCCACCGACCACACTGCCGGCGAGCCGCCGAGCCGCGGCAGCACCATCTTGGCGAACAGCGGCTGCACCGAGAACAGCAGCAGCGCGCTGACGAAGATCGCGGCGGTGTAGACCGTCAGCAGCAGCCGGTTGCGCGACGAGGACGGCTGCTCCGTGGCGGCGGGTTGCACGATCGAATCCATGGAAGCTCCGGCTCAAACCCCGGCGGGCGCCGGACGCGCGCAATGGAGCACAGGGCGCATGAACGGGCAATAAAGGGTCTCGTGATGTTGCAGCGACGATTGCTTGATATACAGATGTCATTCCGGGTCTGGTCCTTCGGACCATCCCGGAAAGACCGCGGAACATTTTGAATCCTTCATGAGCGAAACCGACGTCATCATCATCGGCGCTGGCCATAATGGCCTCACCTGCGCGGCCTATCTCGCGATGGCGGGCCTGCGCGTGCGCGTCGTCGAGCGCCGCAAGGTGGTCGGCGGGGCCGCGGTCACGGAGGAGTTTCACCCCGGATTCCGCAACTCGGTCGCGGCCTACACGGTGAGCCTGCTCAATCCGCAGGTGATCCGCGACTTGGGCCTCACTGAACAGGGCCTGCGGATCGTAGAGCGGCGCGCCCAGAATTTTCTGCCCGCGCCCGACGGCAGCTATCTGCTCACCGGCGAGGGGCGGACGAAGGAGTCCGTCGCGCGGCTGAGCACGCGCGACGCGAGCGCGCTCGACGGGTTCTCGCGCGAACTGGAAGACATCGCCGACGTGCTGCGGCAGTTCGTGCTGCGTGCGCCGCCGAACCTGCTCGACGGTTTTGGCACGAACGCGATCCGCGAAGTGGTGAACGCGATCCAGAGTGCCAACATCCTGCGTGGGTTGACGCTGGAGCAAAGCCGCAGCCTGCTCGATCTCTTCACCCGCTCGGCCGGCGAGATGCTGGACGAGCGCTTCGAGCACGATCTGGTCAAGGCGCTGTTCGGCTTCGATGCCATCGTCGGCAATTATGCCAGTCCGTACGCGGCGGGCTCGGCCTATGTGATGCTGCACCACGCCTTCGGCGAGGTGAACGGCAAGAAGGGCGTTTGGGGCCACGCCATCGGCGGCATGGGCGCGATCACGCAGGCGATGGCGCGCGCCGCGCAGGGCCGCGGCGTCACGATCGACACGGATGCGGGTGTGCGCGAGATCATCGTCGAGCGCGACCGCGCCGTCGGCGTGGTGCTGGACAACGGCGAGACGATCCGCGCGAAATATGTCGCGGCCAACGTCAATCCAAAGCTGCTCTATACGCGGCTGATCGCGGCCGACGCCCTGCCCCCGGACTTCCTCGCGCGCATCCGGCACTGGAAGAACGGCTCCGGCACCTTCCGCATGAACGTGGCGCTGGACCGCCTGCCCTCCTTCACCACGCTCCCGGGCGACGGCGATCACCTCACCTCCGGCATCATCCTGGCGCCAAGCCTCGGCTACATGGACCGCGCCTATCTCGACGCGCGCGCGCTAGGCTGGAGCCGGGAGCCTGTCGTCGAAATGCTGATCCCCTCCACGCTCGACGACACGCTCGCACCGACGGGCAAACACGTCGCGAGCCTGTTCTGCCAACACGTCGCGCCCGAACTGCCCGACGGAAAGTCCTGGGACGACCATCGCGAGGAGGTCGCCGATCTCATGATCGCGACGGTGGACAAATACGCACCCGGCTTTGCGGCAAGCGTGCTCGGCCGCCAGATCCTCTCCCCGCTCGACCTCGAACGGCAATTCGGCCTGCTGGGAGGCGACATCTTCCACGGCGCTCTGACGCTGAACCAGCTGTTCTCGGCGCGGCCGATGCTGGGCCATGCCGACTATCGCGGTCCCCTGAAGGGCCTCTATCATTGCGGCTCCGGCGCTCACCCCGGCGGCGGCGTCACCGGCGCCCCAGGCCACAACGCCGCACAGGCGATCTTGAGGGATCACCGCTCGCTGTTCGGAAGCCGTGGATAGGTCTGTGGAAAGGGCTGTGGACAGGCTGTTGGCAAGGCTGTGAGAAAGCAGTGGGTCGCCTGCGCGCGGCAGGCCCGGCGCGCCCCGTACAAGGCGGTGCAAAAGCTGCGGATGAGTGGCGGGATAAAGCCGTGGACAACTTTGGGGAAACGGGTGGAGGGCCTGTGGGCATTCCGGTGCCCCCAAAACGACCTCGCCCGCCGGGGGCAACTCCCCGTGCGGGCGATCGTCAGGTAACAGCCTCTAAAGAAAAACAGCCCCCGCCAGGAAATGGGAGGCGGAAATTACTTCAAGGAACTGCTAATCGAACCGAACTTGTCGTTCAAGCTGGTGCCCAGGCTGTTCACCACGGTGATGATCGCCAGCGCGATGCCCGCTGCGATCAGGCCGTATTCGATCGCGGTTGCACCGGATTCGTCCGACCAGAACTTCAAAACCATGCTCTTCAAGACTCGCCTCCGTTTCAATTCCAAGATGCGTTGGCTGAATCCAACACCCGGAAATGTACGGGGTACAACCTGCAGTCAGGTTAAATCGGAACCTGCAAGTTATGCGGAAAATTGGGAACAAAAGTGCCAAAAATTGAACTGACGGAACCCTAGAATGCAGCTTTCTCCCACTCATCGCGCCTGCTTTTCGATCGGCACCGAGGCCGCGGCCAAGCGCGTCGTCGACGTGCTCACGGAGGTCTTTTTTGACGGCGACGCGGCGGTCGCCGCCTTTGAGCGGCCGGACGGACAGTGGGACGTCACGCTCCATTTCGCCGAGACGCCCGATCAGGCATGGCTGCGGGAACTCATTGTAACTTCGGCAGGAAACGAGATCGCCGAAACGCTCATCTTCGACATTGTCGAAGCCAAGGATTGGGTCAAGGCGAGCCTCGAAGATCTCATCCCGGTGCCGGCCGGGCGCTTCGTCGTGCACGGCAGCCACGACCGCGACCACGTCGCGCCGAACAAGCTTGCCATCGAGATCGAGGCAGCGCTCGCCTTCGGCACCGGCCACCACGGCACCACCCGCGGCTGTTTACTGTTGCTTGACCACGTCCTGAAGAGTTCCCGGCCGAGGAATCTGCTCGACCTCGGCACCGGCACCGGCGTGCTGGGCATCGCCGCCGCGAAGGCGCTGCATCGCGCGGTGCTCGCCTCCGACATCGACCCGCCATCGGTGCGGGTGGCGGCCGAGAACGCGACGCTGAACCACGTCGGCAACCAGGTGCGGGTGATCCGCGCGACCGGATTTGCCGCACCGGACTTTGCCAGATGCGGCCCGTTCGACCTGGTCCTGGCCAACATCCTTGCCAATCCGTTAAGGCAATTGGCCGGCCCGATGGCGCGGCACCTCGTGCCCGGCGCGCGCGTCATCCTCTCGGGCCTCTTGACCCACCAGGCCCCCGCCGTGATCGCCGCCTACCGCGCACGCGGCCTCGTGCCGCTGCGGCACGTGCGGATCGAGGGGTGGAGCAGTTTGTTGCTGCGGAAGATGGGGTAAGGCAGCGTAGGCGCCGTAGGGTGGGCAAAGCGGCTTGTCCGCCATAGCTCGAAGAGCGACGGCGGTGCCCCCTACGACACCGCCCTACTCCGCCGGCTTCTCGTCCCGACGTGTCGCGCGCTTACCCTGCAAGGCACGCCTGGCGCGGCGCTCGGCGAAACGGTCGATCATCTGGCTGATGAGGCCGCGCGGCTTCTTCGGTGTCGTTGCAGCCGGGGCGCGGTGGGCCGGCGGCGAAATCTTCTCAAACATGAACGCTGGCATCGTGTGTCCCCTCGCCGTTGAGATGAACCACCCGCTCGAATTTCCCTGTTATCCGGACGAAGCGCAACTGCTGCATCCTCTACTCCACTCAATTCGAATGGACCATTTTCAAGCACGGTCCGTGCCAGATGCGACCCCAAATGCGTCTACATTGCGGACTGATCGGCATGATCCTAAACTGAGCCATGTTCGAAGCACACTTCCAGACATTCGAGGAGCCCGAGGCCGGCGTCGCATTGACGGCGCGCCTGGCCGCGCTCCGTGAAGAACTCGCCCGCCGCAAGCTGACCGGCTTCGTCGTTCCGCGCGCCGATCAGCAGCAGAACGAATATGTGCCCCCCTCGGAAGAGCGGCTGGCCTGGCTGACCGGCTTTACCGGTTCCGCAGGATTGGCGGTGGTGCTGACGCATGAGGCCGCGATCTTCGTCGACGGCCGCTACACGATCCAGGCGGCCAAGCAGGTCGACGCAAAGGCCTGGGCGGTGGAATCGCTGATCGATCCGCCGCCGGAGAGCTGGGTATCGACGCACCTGAAAGCCGGCGACCGCCTCGGATTTGATCCGTGGCTGCACACTTCTTCGGCAGCCGAGCGCCTCGCCGCCGCCTGCGCCAAGGCCGGCGCCGAGCTGGTCGCGGTCGACAGCAACCCGGTCGACGCGATCTGGCAGGACCGGCCGCAGCCGCCGCTGGCCCCGGTCGCCGTGCACAGCCTGCAAAATGCCGGGGTCGCCGAGGCCGAGAAGATCACGCAAATCAAAAGCGAGATCGCCAAGCTCGGCGTCGACGCGCTGGTGCTCTCCGACAGCCACGCCGTGGCTTGGACCTTCAACATCCGCGGCGCCGACGTCGCCCATACTCCTTTGCCGCTGTCCTACGCGCTGGTGCCGAAGGACGGCCGGCCGACCGTATTCATCGACCACCGAAAACTCTCCAATTTGACCCGCGACCATCTGGAGCAGTCCGCCGACGTGCGCGAGCCCGATGCGATGGCACCGACGCTGATGGCGCTCGCCAAGAGCGGCGCCGCGATCGCACTCGACAATGCCACCGCGGCCGACGCGCTCAGCCGGCTGATCGCAAGCGCCGGCGGCAAGCCGGTGCGCGGCAGCGATCCGATTGCGCTGCTCAAGGCCGTCAAGAACGCGACCGAGATCAAGGGCACACGGACGGCGCACCGCCGCGATGCCGTGGCGCTGGCGCGCTTCCTCGCCTTCGTCGATCGCGAGGCATCAAGCGGCAAGCTGACCGAGATCGACGCGGTCGAGGCGCTCGAGACGTTCCGCCGCGACACCGGCGCGCTGAAGGACGTCTCGTTCCCGACCATATCAGGCACCGGTCCGAACGGCGCCATCGTGCACTACCGCGTCACCCGCAAGAGCAACCGGCGCATCGCGCCGGGCGATCTGCTGCTGATCGATTCCGGTGCGCAATATGAAGACGGCACCACCGACGTCACCCGCACGATGGCCGTGGGCGAGCCGACCGGCGAGATGCGCGACCGCTTCACCCGCGTGCTCCGCGGCCACATCGCGATCGCGCGCGCGGTGTTTCCCGACGGCACCACCGGCGCGCAGCTCGACACGCTGGCGCGGCAATATCTCTGGGCCGCCGGCGTCGATTTCGAGCACGGCACCGGCCACGGCGTCGGCAGCTATCTCAGTGTGCACGAAGGACCCGCGCGGATCTCGAAGCTCGGCACGACGCCGCTGAAGCGCGGCATGATCCTCTCCAACGAGCCCGGCTATTACAAGACCGACGGCTTCGGCATCCGCATCGAGAACCTCGAGCTGGTGGTCGCCGCCGACATCGAGGGCGCGGAAAAACCGATGAACGCGTTCGAGACGCTGACCCTGGCACCGATCGACCGCCGGCTGATCGATGTCGCGATGCTGGGCAAGGACGAGCTCGACTGGCTCAATGCCTACCACGCGCGCGTCCGCGCCGAGGTGCGGCCGGCACTGGACGAAGCGACGAAGGCCTGGCTCGATCAGGCGACGGCCGAGCTGAAGGCGTAAGCTCGCGCCGGAGATGCATGGCGCTACGCGATTTGCGCAACGCTCTCACCTCACACTCGCTGTCATGCCCCGCGAAGGCGGGGCATCCAGTACGCCGCAGCCTCTCGATTCAATCACTACGGCCTCTGGAATACTGGATTCCCCGCCTTCGCGGGGAATGACACCGAAGATGTGGCACGACCGCACAACATCTCAGCACACGCACCCGTAGGATAACGGTCTCCACACGCTGTTATCACAACCGTCCCGAAATCCGAATAGCCGCATTCCGAAACGCCGATATCCGTCTTGCGTGAGCACGCTACAGTCGATTCGACTTCGAAAGACGGACGACTATGCACGGCATGATCAGCAGGCCGCCGGACGCGGCGACGAAAAACATCGCGACCTCGCGCGTGGTGTTGCTGCTGCTGGTCGTCATGACCGGGATCGCGCCGATCTCGCTCTATATCCTGGTTCCGGCGCTGCCCGTGCTGGCGACGACGTTCGGCCGCGACATCTCGATCGCGCAGATGACGGTGTCCCTGTACATGGTCGGCATCGCACTGTCGCAGCTCATCATGGGACCGCTGTCGGACAGGTTCGGCCGGCGTCCGGTGCTGCTTGGCGGCCTCGCGCTGATGGTCGCGGCGAGCATCGCCTGCATCTTCGCCGAAACCCTGCCGCAACTGATCGCAGCGCGCTTCTTCCAGGCGCTCGGCGGCGCCTCCGGCATGGTGGTGAGCCGCGCCATCATCCGCGATATCTACGAGCGCGACCGCGTCGCCTCCATGATCAGCCTCGTAATCGCAGCGCTCATGATCGGCCAGATGGTCTCACCGCTCACCGGCGGCCTGATCGAGACCGCATTCGGCTGGCGGGCCATTTTCTACGCCGTCACCTTCGCCGCGATCGCGGTCGCAATCGGCATCGCGATCGCGTTGCCCGAGACCCGCCGCGATCGCGCGGTCGGCAGCGGCGGCTTTCGCAGCGACGTCGGCACCCTGATCAAGAGCCGCGCCTTCATCGGCTACGTGATGTGCCAGGTGCTGGCGTCCCAGATTATCTTCACCTTCGCCGGCGGCGGCCCCTACATCGTGGTGACGCAGATGGGCCGGACCAGCGCCGAATATGGCGCCTGGTTCGCGACAACAGGTTTTGCATATCTCGTCGGCAATCTGCTCTGCGTGCGCTTCGCGCCGCGACACTCGCTGGAAAAGCTGATCTGGTTCGGGCTCGGCCTGCAACTCTGCGGCAGCCTGTTGAACCTGCTCTGGAGCTTCACCGGCTGGAACGAGGCTCCGAGCTGGCTATTCGGCACGCAGATGATCGTGATGGTCGGCAATGCCTTCGTGATGGCGAACTCCGCCGCCGGCGCCATCAGCATCCGCCCTGAAGCCGCCGGCACCGCATCAGGCGCGATGGGCTTCCTCCAGCAGGGCATCGGCGCGCTGATGTCGCAATTCGGCGCCTATCTCGGCGGCCACTCCGCCACCACGCTGCCGCTGACCTCCGCGGTGCTGGCGATCTCGCTGCTCTGCGCCTGCATGATGATCTTCGTCGTTCCTCGCCGCGAGGTGGTGGTGAGCGAGGAGTTGATCGAGCAGGCGGAAGAGGAAGAGACGGGGATGATGTGAGAGGGGCGATTGGCCTCGCACCAATCTCGGTGTCATTCCCCGCGATAGCGGGGAATCCAGTACACCGCGGCCCATCGGTTCTATCACAGCCGTCTCGGAGTACTGGATCGCCCGGTCAAGCCGGGCGACGACAGCGGAGTGAGTGGCACGAGCGCGCCCCTCTCACTCCCCGATCAGCGTCAGCCACTCGTCCTCGGTCAACACCTTGACGCCGTGCTTGTTGGCTTCCGCGAGCTTGGAGCCCGCACCGGGACCGGCGACGACGAGATCGGTCTTCTTCGACACCGAGCCTGACACCTTCGCCCCCAGACGCTCCGCGGTCGCCTTGGCTTCGTCGCGCGTCATCTTCTCCAGCGATCCCGTGAACACCACCGTCTTGCCGGCGACGGCGGAGTTGCTCTTCGGCTTCTCGGCGTCGATGATCTCGACTTCCTTGGTCAGCCGTTCGACGATGCCGCGATTGTGGCTCTCGCCGAAATAGTCGGCGATGCTCTTGATCACGGTGTCGCCGATCTGGTCCAGCGCGTCCATCTCGGCCATCGCCTCCTCGTCGCCCTTGGCGACCTTGAGGCAGGCGTCGTGGAAAGCGTCCCACGAGCCATAGCCGCGTGCGAGCGCCAGCGCCGTGGTCTCGCCGACATGACGCATCCCGAGCGCAAAGACGAAGCGCTCCAGCGCGATTCTGCGCCGGCTCTCGATGGCGCCGAACAGGTTGCGCACCGACGTTTCGCCGTAGCCCTCGATCTCCTCGAGCTTCAGCTTCGCGTTGCGCTTCTCCAGCGTGAAGATGTCGGCGGGCTCCTTCACCCATTCCTCGTCGAAGAAATACTGGAGCTGCTTCTCGCCAAGACCGTCGATGTCGAAGGCGCGCCGCGACACGAACAGTTTGAGGTGCTCGATCTTCTGATAGGGACAGGCGAACTCGCCGGTGCAGCGGGCGCGCGAGCCCTCTTCACCGGCCGCCGTTTCCTCGCGCGTGACGTCGGTGTGCAGCGGGCACGGGCACTTCGTCGGGAAATGGAATTCCTTGGCCGTCTTCGGCCGCTTGTCGAGGACGACGTCGACCACCTGCGGGATGACGTCGCCGGCACGCTGGATCACGACGGTGTCGCCGATCCTGATGTCGCGCCCCTCGCGCAGCACCTCACCCTTGTTGCCGATGCCCTTGATGTAGTCCTCGTTGTGCAGGGTGACGTTCTGCACGATCACGCCGCCGACGCCGACCGGTTCGAGCTTGCCGACCGGCGTGAACGAGCCGGTGCGGCCGACCTGGATCTCGATGTCGCGCAGCACCGTCACGGCGCGCTCGGCCGGGAATTTGTGCGCGATGCCCCAGCGCGGCGTGCGTGAGACGAAGCCGAGCCGTTCCTGCCAGTCGATGCGGTCGACCTTGTAGACGACGCCGTCGATGTCGTAATCGAGTTTTGCGCGCTGCTCCTCGATCGAATGATGGAACGCGAGCAGCTCCTCAACGGAATGACAGAGCCTGGTCAACGGATTGGTCTTGAAGCCGCAGCGCTCGAACCAGCCGATCATGCCGCTCTGCGTACCCTCCGGCATCGCGCTCATCTCGCCCCAGGCATAGGCGAAGAAGCCCAGGGGGCGCGAGGCGGTGATGGTCGGGTCCTTCTGCCGGAGCGAGCCTGCGGCCGAATTGCGCGGATTGGCGAACGGCGCCTCGCCGGCCTCGACCTGCTTCTTGTTGAGTGTCAGGAAGGCCCTCTTGGTCATGTAGACCTCGCCGCGCACCTCGCAGATGTCAGGGACGTTGCGGCCTTTCAGCTTCTGCGGCACGTCTTCGAGGGTGCGGATGTTGGCGGTGACGTCCTCGCCTTCGGCGCCATCACCGCGGGTCGCCGCGGTGACGAGCTCGCCGCCCTCGTAGCGCAGCGACATCGAGAGGCCGTCGATCTTCGGCTCGGCCGAGAAATCGACCTTGTCGTCGTCGAGCTTCAGGAAGCGCACGATGCGGCCGACGAAGTCGCGGACGTCCTCTTCGGCAAACGCGTTGTCGAGCGACAGCATCGGAACGGAATGCCGGACTTTCCTGAAGCGACCCGACGGTGCCGCGCCGACTTTCTGGGACGGCGACTCCGCGCTGACGAAATCCGGAAAGCGCTTTTCGATCGCGTTGAAGCGCTGGCGCAACTCGTCGTACTCGGCGTCGGTCACGGTGGGCGCGTCGTCTTGATAGTAGCGCCTGTCGTGCTCTTCGAGTTCGAGTGCGAGCCGCATGTGCTCGACCTTGGCCTGCGCCTTGGTGAGGTCGGCGACGTCGCGAAGCGGCCTTGCTTTGGATTTTGCTGCTCTTGCCATGGTGCTTGGATACGACGGAGCGGGCGGGAGGGTAAAGGCGGTTGGTCTCGTGCCCCGGACGCTGCGCAGCGCGGAGCCGTGCGCTGCAGAGCCGGGGCCTGTGTGGCGGCATTCCGTGTCCCGGCTCGCGCTACGCGCATCCGGGACACAAAGTCTAACTCGCCGCCTTGAGCAGCCGATCGGCGGCCGCCCTCGCCTCGGCCGTGATCTCGGCGCCGGCGAGCATGCGGGCGATCTCCTCGCGGCGGTGGTCGGCGGCCAGCGCATTGACGCGGGTGGCGACGCGCTTGCCCTTGTCGAGGGCGTCCTTGGAGATCAGCAGATGCTGGCCGGCACGGGCGGCGACCTGCGGGGCGTGGGTCACGGCCATCACCTGCACCTTGCCGGCAAGCCGCGCGAGCCGCCCACCGATGGCGTCCGCGACCGCACCGCCGACCCCGGTGTCGATTTCGTCGAACACCAGCGTCGGCGCCGAGCCACGGTCGGACAGCACGACCTTGAGCGCCAGCAGGAAGCGCGAGAGCTCGCCGCCGGAAGCGACCTTCATCATCGGACCCGGCTTGGTGCCGGGATTGGTCTGCACCCAGAACTCGACGCGGTCGAAACCCTGCGGGCCCGGCGCGGCCTCATCGGTCTCGACCTGCGTCATGAACTTGGCGCGTTCGAGCTTGAGCGGTGCGAGCTCGGCGTTGACCGCCTTGTTGAGCTTGTCCGCCGACTTCTGCCGCGCCATCGACAATTTCTTGGCGGCAGCGGCATAGCGCGCGTCGGCCTCGATCGCCGCCTGCTCCAGCTTCTTCAACCGCGAAGCACCGGCATCGATCAGGACGACATCGGCAGCGTATTTGGCGGCAAGCGCAGCGAGGCCATCGACCGGCGTCGAATATTTGCGCGAGGCGGCGCGTAGCGCGAACAGCCGCTCCTCGATGCGCTCGAGCTCACCCGGATCGAAGTCGGTCGCGGCGAGCGCGGCCAGGAGATGCTGGTCGGCTTCCTCCAGCGCGTTGATCGCGACGTCGATCGCCTTCACGGCGGGCTCGACCAGCGCCGGCGAGTTGACACCGCGCCGCTCCAGCCGGCGCACGGCGGCCGACAGGGAGGCGACCGGCGAATGATTGCCGCCGACGGCTTCCTGCGCCTCCCGCAAATCGGAGGCGATCTTCTCGCCCTGCATCATGGTGGTGCGGCGACCGGCGAGCGAGGTCTCCTCGCCTTCCTTGGGCGCGAGCTGCTTCAGCTCGTCAGAGGCGTGGCGCAGATAATCGGCCTCGCGCGCGGCGCGCTCCATGGCGGCGCGGTGCTCTTCCAGCGCGGCGC
The DNA here is from genome assembly GCF_055811795.1 of Bradyrhizobium sp. MI1.7. Classification (NCBI taxonomy): domain Bacteria; kingdom Pseudomonadati; phylum Pseudomonadota; class Alphaproteobacteria; order Hyphomicrobiales; family Nitrobacteraceae; genus Bradyrhizobium; species Bradyrhizobium sp. MI1.7. The sequence goes on along the minus strand of NZ_JBVVPO010000008.1, from coordinate 64,585 downwards.
TGGCCGTACGGCGCGCGTCCCAGAGCGCTTCGACCGCGGTGACGTCCTTTTCGAGACCTGCGAAGGCGTCGAGCAGGCGACGGTGGGTGGCAGCATCGACCAGCGCACGCTCGTCATGCTGGCCGTGGATCTCGACCAGGGCGCCACCGACCGCCTTCAGCGTCTGCACGCTAATCGACTGGTCGTTGATGAAAGCGCGGGTGCGGCCGTCGGCGAGTTGCACCCGGCGGAGAATCATCTCGCCGGTATCATCCAGGCCGTTCTCGGCCAGAATCTTCGTCGCGGGGTGATTTTTGGGGATATCGAAGACGGCGGTGACCTGCCCCTGCTCCGCGCCATGGCGCACGAGCCCGGCGTCGCCGCGGCCGCCGAGCGCCAGTGCAAAGGCATCGAGCAGGATGGATTTGCCCGCACCGGTCTCACCGGTCAAAACCGCAAGTCCGGTGGCGAATTCGATATCGAGCCGCTCGATCAGGACGATGTCACGGATCGACAGACGCGCCAGCATGGAATCAAATTTCCTAGCCGAGACTATAGGCCTATCTTCTTGAAGGCCCTGCTCATCCAGGAACCCTGATTCTCGCTCGGCTCGAGACCCCCGGATTTTACAAGATTATAGGCGTCCTTGTACCAGCGGCTGTCAGGAAAATTGTGGCCAAGCACCGCGGCTGCGGTCTGCGCCTCGGCGACGATGCCGATCGTCATATAGGCCTCGGTGAGCCGGAACAGAGCCTCCTCGACATGGCGGGTGGTCTGGTACTGCGTGACGACGGCCTTGTAGCGGTTGATCGCCGCCGTGTAGTCGCGCTTCTGCATGTAATAGCGGCCGACATTCATTTCCTTGCCGGCGAGCTGGTCGCGCGCACCCTCGATCTTGGCCTTGGCCGAGGTCGCATATTCCGAGTTCGGATATTTGCGGTTCACCTCTTCCAGCGCGGCGATCGCCTTCTCGGTGCGGGCCTGGTCGCGGCTGATGTCCGGGATCTGGTCATAGTGGGAGGCGGCGATCAGGTACTGTGCATAGGCCGCGTCCGGGCTGCCGGGATGCAGCGTGACGTAGCGGGTCGCGGCGCCGATGCAGCCGTCATAGTCGCCGCCCTGGTAGGAGGCATAGGCCGACATCAGCAGCGATTTGCGGGCCCAGTCGGAATAAGGATGCTGGCGGTCGACCTCTTCGAACTTCTTGTTCGCCCCCTTCATGTCCTTCTTCTCGTTCATGAGGTACAGGCCCTCATTATAGATCTTGTCGGCGGGCTCCTCGGTGAAGGTGTCGTCCTTGGCGGTGAACTTGTCCCAGAGCGCGCCGGTGCCGCAGCCGGCCAGCGGCAGCGCGAGCACCACGAAGGTGGCGGCTTGAAGCAGCCCGCGAACTCCAGGCGAGACCGAGAGATATCCGCGCGTCATACGCTGTGCCGACATGAATTTAAGCCCTGACGCCCTGTGATGCGGTGTCCGCCAGCCCATGAACCCCGTCATGGGCGCGAAATGTAGCCGTGGCGCCTGCCATGCGACCACGCCGTGTAACCGAAAAACGATCTCGAACCAACCGGATAGGCAGGCATTTCGCCCGGATTAAGGCGAACGCGCCGCAATCCTAGCCGATCATCGTTACCAGGAGTTTCCCGGGGAAAGCTGCCGCCAAACGCAGGCGGCAACAGAACGCCAGTGGCGACAGGTCTCGTCAGGACACGTCCGGCCCGTAGGCCGCGGCGATCCGGCCGCCGACGATGCCGCGACCGACTTCGCCCACGGGACGCGTGGTGCGGCGGACGGCCTCGCCCTCGACCACCCGCCAGGCGGTACGGTCGGCGAGCAGCGCGGTCAGGACAGCGTGGTTGAGCTTGTGACCGCCACGCACCGAGCGGTAGGCGCCAAGCAGCGGCAGGCCGGCCAGCGCGAGGTCGCCGATCACGTCCAGCACCTTGTGGCGGGCGCATTCGTCGGCGTAGCGCAGGCCCTCGGTGTTGAGCAGCCGCTCGTCGTCGAACACGACGGTATTGTCGAAGGAGGCGCCGAGTGCGTAACCCGCGCTCCAGAGCCGGGCGACGTCGCACATCAGGCCGAAAGTCCGGGCGCGGCCGACTTCGCGGCGGAAGCGCTCCGGGCTCAGATCGAAGCCGTAGCTCTGCTGGCCGATGACGGGATTGGTGAAGTCGATCTCGATATCAACGCGGAACCCGTTGGCGTAGGGCCGGATCTCGCCGAAGGAGTCACCGACCTTGGCCGAGATCGGCTTCAAGACCTGAATGAAGCGGCGCTGTGCCGGCTGGCTGACGATGCCGGCCTGGTCGATCGCGGCAATGAAGGCCGCGGCGCTGCCGTCCATGATCGGCACTTCAGGGCCGTCGATCTCGATGGTGGCGTTGTCGACGCCCATGCCCCGCAGCGCGGCAAGCACATGCTCGGCGGTGGAAACCAACGGGCCGTCACGATCGCCGAGGACGGTGGCGAAGTCGGTCGCGATCACCTGGTCGGCGGTCGCCTGAATCTCACGGTCACTTCCCTCGAGGCCGGTGCGGACAAAAACAAACCCCGCATCGACGGGCGCAGGCCCCAGCGTGAGAGTGACGGGAAGCCCGGAATGAACGCCAACGCCGGCCACGGTGGCTTGCGCACGAAGCGTTGTTTGCCGGCTAAATTTCATCAGGAATCCGCCCCACTACGACCCACTGCGACTTATACTAGGCCCGCTTGGCCGGCCAGTGCCGACGGTTGCGAATCTCCGTATCCCCAAGTCACGGCAAACCATAGTCACAGCCTCAAACAGCGCCAACTCACGCTTTTTTACCGATTGTTACCCCAAACCTGCCGTATTCGCGCCAAGGCTTAACCAAATTGCGCCGGAGTTTGGGACCGTTATCGGCAGTTTTACTGAACCACCAAATGCGTAATTAATGATTTAAAATCAGTTGTTTGATCCCGCAATCCGGGCATGCACGGGACCAAAGGAAAGGTCCCGGCAAGCTTCCCGCCGGGACCTTTTTTCGTCGGCCTTATTGTAACAATCCTCAGGTCGCCTGACGCCTCAGGAAGGCCGGGATATCAAGATGGTCGTCACCCTGTGGCGCCGGCGCAACAGGCGCCGGGCGGCCATGCATGTCCAGGCCCTGAGGCGCAGGACGGCGGGCATACTCCGATACCGGCTCGCTCGCCGCGATCTGCTGCGCCACGCTCTTCTGGGGCCGGCGATCGGGCAGCGGCGGCATCGCGGGACCGGCGGTGCGGGCTGCGACCGGCGCCTCACTCTCCTCGTCGCGGCGGCCGAGGCCGACATTGGCGAGGCGCTGGAGCAACGACAGGCGGGTCTTCTGCGGGGTCTCTTCTTCAACCTCGCCGCGGGCCTGGCGAAGCTCGGCCTGGGCCGGCATCGGCAGTTCGTCGATACGCGGCATCCGCGGTGCACGGACCGGCCCACGCTCGGCCTGCGGCGGGATGAAGGTTTCCGGCGTCATCGGCTCCTGCATCGCGACCGGGGCCATGTCAGGCTCCGGAAACAGCGTCGGCTTCTGCGCGATCGGGCGTACCGTGACGTCGCCATAGGTCTGCATCGGCGCGGGCGCCTGCGGGACCTCGGCAACGGCAGCCGCGATGGCGGCAAGCGCGGCGCGCTCGACATTCTGACGCGGCGCGGTCGGGGCGGCGGCCGGGATCTGGGCTTCCAGCTTCTGGGCGCGCTCGGCCATGCGCTGATTGTCGGCGCGCAGACGCGCGGTCAGATCGGCGAGACGGCTCTCGGCAGCGGCGGCCGGAGCAGCGGGAGCCTGCTGCACCTGTTGAATCTGCTGCGGCGCCGCGTTCGCGACCGGGGCGCTGGTGGCCTGGGTGTTGCGGGCGATCGTTGCCTGCTCGATGCCGGTGGCGACGACCGAGACGCGGATCAGGCCGTCGAGCGCTTCGTCGAAGGTCGCGCCGACGATGATGTTGGCGTCCTGATCGACTTCCTCGCGGATGCGGGTCGCGGCTTCGTCAACCTCGAACAAGGTGAGGTCCTTGCCGCCGGTGATCGAGATGAGGAGGCCCTTGGCGCCCTTCATCGAGCTATCGTCGATCAGCGGGTTGGCGATCGCGGCTTCAGCGGCGGTCAGCGCGCGCTTGTCACCGGAAGCTTCGCCCGTACCCATCATCGCCTTGCCCATCTCGCGCATGACGGCGCGAACGTCGGCGAAGTCGAGGTTGATCAGACCTTCCTTGACCATCAGGTCGGTGATGCAGGCAACGCCGGAGTAAAGCACCTGGTCGGCCATCGCGAAGGCGTCGGCGAAGGTGGTCTTCTCGTTGGCGACCCGGAACAGGTTCTGGTTCGGGATGATCAGGAGCGTGTCGACGACCTTGTGCAGCTCGTTGATGCCGGCCTCGGCGGTGCGCATGCGGCGGCCGCCCTCGAAGTGGAACGGCTTGGTCACGACGCCGACGGTGAGGATGCCCATGTCGCGCGCGGTCTTGGCGATGACGGGTGCAGCGCCGGTGCCGGTGCCGCCGCCCATGCCGGCGGTGACGAACACCATGTTGGCGCCCGAGAGATGGTCGCGCAGTTCGTCGATCACCTCTTCCGCCGCCGCCGCGCCGACGTTCGGCTGCGAACCCGCGCCGAGGCCTTGCGTGACCGCGGTGCCCATCTGCACGATGCGCTGCGCCTTCGACATCGTCAGCGCCTGCGCGTCGGTGTTGGCGACCACGAAGTCGACGCCCTGGAGGCCCGCCGTGATCATGTTGTTGACGGCGTTGCCACCGGCGCCGCCGACGCCGAACACGGTGATCCGGGGCTTCAATTCGTGAATATCAGGAACATTGATGCTGATGGTCATGTTTGCCTCTCGATCACGCGCGCGTGGGTTCGCCCCGGCCGGCGGCCGCGGGAGTTGGTGAAATGCGAAGGTTGCGGAACCGGTTCATCAGAAGCCCTCGCGTAGCCATCGTCCGACCTTTCCAAAATAACCGCCCGTCCCTGTCTTGACCTGCTGCCGCGTATGCCGCGGTTCGACATGCTCGTGATGAACATATTGCGGGTAGACGAGGAGCCCGGCCGGCACCGCGAACGCGGCGTTCTTCGCCTCGTTGGGCAGCCGGCCGAAACCGAGCGGACGTCCGACCCGCACGGGCCGGCCGAGAATCTGTGTGCCGAGTTCGACGAGTCCGGTGAGCTGCGAGGCGCCGCCGGAGAGCACGACGCGGCCGTTGGGCTCTGAGGCGAAGGGCGAATCCTTCAGCTTGTCCCGAACCATTTCGAAGACTTCCTCGGCACGGTGCTTGACGATGTTGGCGATGGTCGCGCGGGAGACGATCTGCGGCAGATCCTGCTCGTCACCGGCTGTCGGTACAGACATCAGCTCACGCGAGTCCGATCCGCCGGTGATGACGGTCCCATATAACGTCTTGATTCGCTCGGCATCGGCAATGGTCGCGGAGAGTCCGCGCGCGAGATCCATCGTGATGTGTTGCCCGCCGACCGCAAAGCCCGCCGCATGCACGAAGCGGCCGCCGGAATAGACCGCGATGGTGGTGGTGCCCGCGCCCATCTCGACGACGGCGGCGCCGAGATCGGCTTCGTCGTCGGTCAGCACCGACAGGCCGGCCACATAGGGGCTCGCCGCCATGGCTTCGACATTGATGTGGCAGCGCTCCACCGCCAGCATCAGATTACGGGCAACGGTGGCCTCGCAGGTGACGACGTTCATGTCGACACCGAACTGATGGGCGACCATGCCGCGGGGATCGCGGATGCCCTTGACGCCGTCGAGCGTGTAGCCGACCGGCAGCGCGTGCAGCACGGTCCGGCCCTCGCCGGTGGCGTGGCGCATGCCGGTGGAGGTGACGCGGCTGACATCGGCCGGCGTCACGGCGCCACCGCGGATGTCGGCCGCGGCTTCGACCAGCTGGCCGGAGAGGCGCCCGCCCGAGACCGACAGCAGCACGGACTCGACCCGCACCTTGGCCATTTTCTCCGCCAGCCCGACGGCCTGGCGCACCGCCTGCTCACATTCGGCGAGATCGACCACTGCGCCGGCCTTCATGCCGCGCGACTGGATCTGGCTGTAACCGATCAGCTCCACCGCGTGGGTACGGTCGCGCAGGGCTTCGCTCGGCGCCGACGGCCTCAGCCGCGCAATCATGCAGGCGATCTTGCTGGTGCCGATATCGAGGCAGGCGACGATGCCGCCGCGCTTGTGCGGCATCGGGCGCGTCTTCGGGGTCTGGGTGCGATCAAGACCGGTCATGCGGCGTCCCCGGCCTTCTTTTTCTTCTTGTCCTTGAACAGGTCCTCGCGCGCCTTGGCGGCGTCGTCGGACAGCTGCACCACCAGGCGATCGGGCAGGCGCATGTCGACGGCGACGATGTCGCGGGAGAACAGCTTGTCCTCCTTGTCGAGCCTGGACAGCATCGCGAGGGCGTTGCCGACGTCCTGCTCGGGCAGACGGATGTCGAGGCCATCCTTGAGCCTCAGATTCCAGCGCCGCTCGCCGACATAGATCGCGGCCTTGGTCACCGAATTGATCTGCGGATAGCGCGCCAGCAGCGCCAGGAAATCGCGCGCCTGGGTGTCGGCGCCCTTGCCGACCACGAGCGGCAGCGACAGGAACCGGCGCGAGACGTAAGGCTCGAGCACCGCGCCGTCATCGGCGATGACGGAGAGCCGGCCGGCCTCCTGCCACAGCGCGAATGCCTGGCGCTCGGTGATGTCGATCATGAGCCGGCCCGGATAGAGCTTCAGCACGGTCGCATCCGCAATCCAGGGATTGGCCTTGAGCTTGTCGCGCACGACGTCGGCGTCGAGGAACAGCAGCGAGGAGCGGCCGCTGACCCCGCCGACCGCGAGGATCTCGTCCTGGCTGAGCTGCTTGCGGCCGTTGATCACGACGGAGGTGATGCGGAAGCCCGCGGAATTGGCCAGCGCGTTGCGGGTGTCGCTGACTGCGGCGATGAAATCCTGGAGGTGGCCGCCCCTGACAATGCCGAAGCCGCAGCTTCCGACCAGCAGCAGAACGGTCATGGTGATCCCGATCCGGCGCGGCGCATAGCGCTCGACCAGCGCGACCACGCGCGGCGGCGGCTCGCGCTCGACGACGGGCTTGGCCTTGGTCTTGGACCTGATCTTGTTCTGGGCGACAGCGCGCTTCTGGTCGCGCTTATCCTGTACCCACTCGCGCAGAAGCACGACCGCTCCGATAGCGGCCGCCTTCAGGTCAGCTTGGGGCCTCAGCGATCTCAGAAACGACCGAGTGAGGCTTCCTGCACCATCCATTGCACGAGCTCGTCAACAGTTAGCCCGCGACATCGCGCGGGTCCTGGCGAACATGACGTCTCGGACTTGCCGGGCCGGGTGCTGGTCTTCAGAAGAAGAAAACCTCTCCCCTTCAAAGCGTTCGCTGGAGGTGACATCACCCGCAACAGCCCACGCGCCGGCAGCCAAAGCGTCATATGCGCCGCCAGCGTTAACCTTCGGACGTCCTGGTAAACAAAAGGTAAACTTCGTTAACGCGGGATGCGTTTTGCCCAGGCATGTGAGGCATTTATGCCGCGATGTCCGGCATTTTACCGGTTTTGGGTTCCAAAACCGGCCATTTCGCCGGTTCGGCCGTTAACCAGTCCTAATTATTTTCTCACGCCCCGCCCGGCGAGCTCGACCAGGCCGCGCAGGAAGTCGACGAACTCGATGCCTTCGGCTTTCAGCGCCTTGGGGTAGAGCGAGGACTTGGTCAACCCGGGCAGCGTGTTGGTCTCGAGATAGATCAGGCCCCTGTCGGAGACGATGAAGTCCGAGCGGGAATAGCCGGTGCAGGACATCGCGCGATGCGCCAGCATCGCCTGCTCCTTCAGCGCGGCGGTGATCTCGGGCGCAAAACGGCCGGGGCAGATCTCCTGGGTCGACTTCAGGAGATATTTTGCGGCGTAGTCGAAATTGCCCTCGCCCGGAATGATCTCGATCGGCGGCAGCGACATGATCGAGCCGTCGGTGCGCTCCAGCACGCCGCAGGTTGCCTCGACGCCCGCGATGTAGGGCTCGATCACATAGTCTTCGTGCTTCGCCGCATTGCGGACGGCGACGAGATCCTGCCTGGCGTTGACGAAGATCAGGCCATAGCTCGAGCCGTCGCGCGCCGGCTTTGCGATCAGCCGGCCGTATTCGGTGAAGGCCTCGTCGATCTTGTCCAGCGCGACGTTGGCCGGCGGCGTCACGCCGCCGAGCGCGGCGAAATGCTTGGCCGCGATCTTGTCGAAGGCGAGATGCGAGGAGGCCGAGCCCGATCCGGTGAAAGGCACGCCGCGCGCCTCGCACATCACCTGCAATTCGCCGTTCTCCGCGCGTCCGCCATGCAGGCCGAGCACCAGCACGCGGCCGTCCGTCTTGGCCTGGTCGAGCGCCTGCCCCAGCGGAATGCCTGATGTGCCGGGCTTGAACTCGTCCTCGAACGGACGGGCGTGTTCGAGCAGTTGCTTCGACTGCACGACATGCACCTTGTCCTCGACGTCCCACCACCAGAGATCGGCCTCGGGCAGCGCCTGATGTAGCGCCTGGGCTGAGGCGACCGAAACCAGACGCTCCCGGTTGGAGCCGCCGAAGAGGATGGTGATGCGCATGTTCTCTCGTCGCCTGTCCAGGTTAGTCGGGAATTCCAATCCGCTTGATTTCCCAATGTAGCTCAATTCCGGAGTTTGCCTTCACGCGTTCGCGCACGGTCTCGCCCAGCGTCTCGATGTCGTGCGCGGTGGCATCGCCCGTGTTGATCAGGAAATTGCAGTGCATCTCCGAGACCTGCGCGCCGCCGACGCGCAGGCCGCGGCAGCCGGCGGCGTCGACCAGCTTCCAGGCGGAATGGCCGGGCGGGTTCTTGAAGGTCGAGCCGCCGGTCTTTTCGCGGATCGGCTGCGCGGTCTCGCGGTGGGTCTGCACCTCCGCCATGCGCGCGCGGATCGTATCAGTATCCCTGATCTCGCCGCGAAAGCGCGCGGAGGTGAAGATGATGGAGGGGTCGACGCCGCTGTTGCGGTAGACGAACTTCATGTCGGCGTTCGAGAACACGTGCTTGCTGCCGTCCCTCGCAACGCCGGTCGCCTCGATCAACACGTCCTTGGTCTCGCCGCCATTGGCGCCCGCATTCATGCGCAGCGCACCGCCGATGGTGCCGGGAATGCCGAAATAGAATTCGAGCCCGCCGATATTGGCGGAGGCCGCCACTTCCGCCACGCGCTTGTCGAGCGCGGCAGTTCCAGCGGTGACGACATCGCCGCTCGCGCTCGCCTCGCCAAAGGCGCGCGGCGCCAGCCGAATCACCACGCCCGCGATGCCACCGTCGCGCACGATCAGGTTGGAGCCGACGCCGACGACATAGACGGGAATGTCGGACGCAAGATGCGCGAGGAAGTAAGCGAGATCGTCCTCGTCCGCCGGCGTGAACAGCACCTGCGCGGGACCACCGACGCGAAACCAGGTGAGCTCGGCGAGCGACTGGTTGGCGAGCAGTCGTCCGCGAAGTTGCGGCATTGCGGCTTTGAGTTCGGGCGTGATGTCCGGGAAGCTCATGGTGCGCTGACCGACATGCGAGCTGGATTGAGATTGCGCCGTGTGACGTTGTCCGCCAGCGCCCGGGGCTTACCCCTCTCCCCAACCCTCCCCCGCAAGGGGGGAGGGAGCGCAGTGTGCCGTGTGGCGGTCTGTGAGACTCTCATGAGAGCGCCTACCCCAACGCCTTCAATTCGTTGGGCAGCGCATACGCCCATTGCGTAATGTTGCCGGCGCCAAGGCACACGACGAGATCGCCCGGCTTCGCCAGGCCCTTGACGATACCTGCGAGCTCCGGCGCTGCCGGCAGGCCGATCACCTCGCGGTGGCCATGGGCGCGCAGGCCGGCGACGAAATGGTCGCGGTCGATGCCGTCGATCGGCGTCTCGCCGGCGGCGTAGACGTCGGCGACGATCACCGCATCCGCATCGTTGAAGCAGGTGCAGAATTCCTCGAACAGCGATTGCAGGCGAGTGTAGCGATGCGGCTGCACCACGGCGACGATCTTGCCGTTGCTGGATTCCCGCGCCGCCTTCAGCACTGCCGCGATCTCGACGGGGTGATGACCGTAATCGTCGATCACCGTGACACCGTTCCACTCGCCGGTCTTGGTGAAGCGGCGCTTGACGCCGCCGAAGCCTGCGATCGCCTTGCGGATCGCCTCGTCCGACACGCCGAGCTCGCGCGCGACCGCAATCGCGGCCGTCGCGTTCGAGGCGTTGTGGCGTCCCGGCATCGGCAACATGAGATCGGCGATCTCGTGCACGGCGCCGGTCTTGCGATCGCGGAACGCGACCTTGAACTTCGAGCCACCCCCCATCGGAGTGAGGTCAAGCAACCGCACATCGGCCTGCGGATTCTCGCCGTAGGTGATGATGCGGCGATCCTCGATCTTGCCGACGAGGCTCTGCACGACGGGATGGTCGATGCACATCACGGCGAAGCCGTAGAACGGCAGGTTCTCGACGAAATGCCGGAACGCGTCCTGCACCGCCTCGAAGGTCTTGAAGTGATCGAGATGCTCGGGGTCGACATTGGTGACGATCGCAACATCGGTCGGCAACTTCAGGAACGTGCCATCGCTCTCGTCCGCTTCGACCACCATCCAGTCGCCGGCGCCGAGGCGCGCATTCGAGCCATAGGCATTGATGATGCCGCCATTGATCACGGTGGGATCGAGGCCGCCGGCATCGAGCAGCGTTGCGACCATCGTGGTCGTGGTGGTCTTGCCATGGGTGCCGGCAATCGCGACGCAGCTCTTCAGCCGCATCAGCTCGGCCAGCATCTCGGCGCGGCGCACCACGGGAATGCGCCGTTCGCGCGCCGCCATCAATTCCGGATTGTCGCGCTTGATCGCGGTGGACACGACGACGACCGCAGCGCCGTCGACATTCTCGGCCTTGTGGCCGACCGAGACCTTCGCGCCCGCCTTGCGCAGACGGTCGAGATTGTAATTGTCGGAGGCGTCCGAGCCCTGCACGACATAGCCGAGATTGACCAGCACCTCGGCGATGCCGCTCATGCCGATCCCGCCGATCCCGACGAAGTGGATGGGTCCGATCTCGCGCGGCAGTCTCATGCTCTGTTCCCTGACCTCGCCGCCGGAAAGGCGGCATCTGGCGAAGGTCACGGCCAAATCAGCCGCGCCGTTGTTACTGGATGCCCCGCTTTGGAAGGCCAAGACAAGGGCTTTTTCGCGTCAGATTCCCGCGACTTTGACCACCAGATCGGCCAACCGTTCGGCCGCATCGAGCCGCCCCGCCCTCTTCGCGGCTGCGGCCATGGAGGCAAGACGCGCGGGCTCGGCGGCGAAGGCGGAGATCTCGGCGGCGAGCCGGTCGGAGGTAAACTCGGTCTGCGGGATACGGATCGCGCCGTCGACCTTGGCCAGCACGCCGGCATTGGCGAACTGGTCCTGGTCGATCGAGCCGGGTAGCGGCACCAGGATCGAGGGCCGTCCGATCGCGGCGAGTTCGGCGACCGTGCCGGCGCCTGAACGCGACACCACCAGATAGTTGGAGGCGAGCCGCGCCGGCAGATCGGTGAAGAACGGCGCGAGCTCGGCATTGATCTTGAGCTTGTCGTAGACCGCGCGCACGCGCGCCATGTCTTCGTCGCGCACCTGCTGGGTCAGGACGAGCCGGCTCCATAGCGCAGGCTCAAGGCGCTCGATCGCACCGGGGACGACGTCGGCCATAATGCGCGCACCCTGGCTGCCGCCGACGACGAGCAGGCGCAGCGGTCCGTTCGCTTCAGGCGCGACATATGGCACGGCGGCTGCGGCGAGGATCGCCGGACGCATCGGCGTGCCCACGGTCGTGGTCTTGCCTGCCAGCGCCGGATCGCGGTCGAGCACGCCGGGCAACGACGTCGCGATGGCGCGGACGCGGCTCGCCAGGAACCGGTTGGCGCGGCCGAGCACCGCATTGGCGTCGTGGATGATGCTGGGCACGCCCGCAAACTTTGCAGCGACCAGCGGCGGCAGCGTCGGGTAGCCGCCGAAGCCGACGACGGCGACGGGCTTCAATCGCCTGATCAGGCCGTAGGCGGACAGCGTGCCGGCGGCGAGCGTGAGGCCGGCATAGGCGAGCTGCAATGGATTGCGGCCACGCGCGGTCTCGCTCGAGACGACGTCGATCATGTCCTTGCTGAACAGCCCGCTATAGCGCAGGGCACGCTCGTCCGTGACGAGGCGGACGCGAAAGCCGCGCCGGATCAGCTCGACGCCGAGCGCCTCGGCCGGAAACAAATGGCCGCCGGTGCCGCCCGCGGCGAGAAGAATCAGGGGGGAAGTGTCCATGGGTGCCCCTTTTACAAGCCCTCCGCCGTCATTGCGAGCGTAGCGACACCGTGCTCGCGCCCCCGGGCGCAGCGCAGCGCGCCGCCGAACCGGGGCCCATGGGCGCGGCATTCTGGGTCCCGGCTCTGCGCTCCGCTTCGCTACGCTTGTCCGGGACACGAGAGGGTCACGCGTAACTGCGCATCGCCTCGGCGTGGCCGCTTGCCTCGACTTCGGTGCGCGGGCGCAGCCGCGTCAGCGCCAGCATCATGCCGACACCATAGGCCAGCGACACGATCGAGGAGCCACCATAGGAGATGAAGGGCAGCGTCATGCCCTTGGCGGGGATGAGCTGGAGGTTGACCGACATGTTGATCGCGGCCTGCACGCCGAACAGGATCGCAAGGCCGGACGCCGCAAAGCGCGAGAACATGTCCTCATTGGCGTAGGCGCGCGACAGCGTGCGGATCACGACGAAAGCGAACAGCGCCAGCATCGCAAGGCACAGGATGATGCCGAACTCCTCGGCGGCAACCGCGAACACGAAGTCGGTGTGACTGTCCGGCAGGCTGCGCTTGGCGATGCCCTCGCCGGGCCCGAGCCCGAACCATCCGCCGTTGTAGAAGGCTTCCATGGCGGTATCGACCTGGAAGGTGTCGCCGGAAGCAGGATTCATGAAACGCTTGATGCGGCCGGCGACGTGCGGGACGAACAGATAAGCGCTGAACAGACCGGCCGCGGCGGCGCCCGCCAGGCCGAACACCCAGATCATGCGCATGCCCGCGATGAAGAACAGCGAGCCCCACACCATCAGGATCAGCATGGTCTGGCCGAAGTCGGGCTCCATCACCAGCAGCGAGACCAGCATCAAGAGCAGCACCAGCGCCATCGAGGTCGCCGGCATCTCCGGCCGCCTGGTCGATTCCGCGAACAGCCAGGCGGCGATGACGACGAACGACGGCTTTGCAACTTCGGAGGCCTGGATGTTGACGCCGAGCAGCGTGATCCAGCGCCGCGATCCCTTCACTTCGGGGCCGATCGCGAGCGTCAGCACGATCAGGATGATGCTGGCCGCGAAGATGATCAGGGCCGAGCGGCGGATCGCGCGCGGCGTCAGGAAGGACACCCCGAGCAGCACCAGGCAGGACGGCGCCAGGAACATCACGTGCCGGCTGAAGAAGTGGAAGGGATCGAGCCCGATGCGGGTCGCAACCGGCGGGCTCGCCGCCAGCGACAGGATCACGCCGGTGAGCATCAGCGCCAGGATGGCGCCCATCAGCGGCTTGTCGACGGTCCACCACCACTCGGAAAAGGGGGTGCGTTCTTCACGGGAGAGCATGGGCGGCCGCTTTCGGACAGAGGTCGGTCCATTGGTCGCCGAGGTTGGTTACCGGGGGGTTAAGGAGATCGATAACTTTGGAGATAGCGCACAACGCGACCACAAATGGTGGTCATGCCCCGGCTTGACCGGG
>NZ_JBVVPO010000008.1:0-50825 GCF_055811795.1 Bradyrhizobium sp. MI1.7 | reverse complement strand
ATTGGGTGGAATCCCCCGGTGTGCCGGGGGTAACCAAGACCGCCGCGCCCCCGGGGCAAACCCCCGCCCTGGGAATACTGGGTCGCCCGGTCAAGCCGGGCGACGACAGCGGAGCAAGGAGTAGCCGCGCCCTACACCACCGGCTTCACACCCGGCAGCGCCTGTACCAGCTCGCGGAACTTGGTGCCGCGGATCTCGAAATTGCGGTACTGGTCGAAGGACGCGCAGGCGGGTGACAGCAGCACCACTGCATCCGCGAGGCCCGAGGCTTCGGCATCGCGCGCGGCGTGCTCGACGGCGATGTCCAGCGTCTGGCTGATCTCGTGCGCCACCTGCGTGCCCAGCGTTCCCGAAAACTCCTGCGCGGCCTCGCCGATCAGATAGGCCTTGCGGATGCGCGGGAAGAAGCCGGTCAGGCCAGTGATGCCGCCGGCCTTGGGCTTGCCGCCGGCGATCCAGAAGATTTCCGAAAAGGACGACAGCGCATGCGCGGTGGCATCCGCATTGGTGCCCTTGGAGTCGTTGACGAACAGCACGTTGCCGCGGCGGCCGACCTGCTCCATGCGATGCGCGAGGCCCGGAAAGCTGCGCAGGCCGTTCTGCAGCACATCGAGGCTGATGCCCATCGCGAGCGCGGCGGCGGCGGCGCAGGCCGCGTTCTGCGCGTTGTGCTGGCCGCGCAGCGAGCCGATGCCGCCGAGCTTTGCGACCTCGCTCCTCGCGCCGCCCGCGGTGCGCACGATGGTGCCGTGCTCGACATGGATTCCGGAGGCCAGCGGGTTCTTGACGGAGATCCGCACCACGTTCTTGCCGGCGCGGTCGAGCCGGTCGGCGATGTCGCGGCAGAAGCCATCGTCGACGCCGACGATCGCGGTGCCGCCTGCCTGCACGCCGGCGACAAGGCGCTCCTTCACCGCAGCGTAATGCGCGAGGGTGCCGTGACGGTCGATGTGGTCCTCGCTTACATTGAGCAGGATACCGACGGAGGGATCGAGCGAGGGCGTGAGGTCGATCTGGTAGGACGACATCTCGATGACGTGGACGCGGCCCGTGCGCGGCGGTTCCAGCGACAGGATCGCGGTGCCGATATTGCCGCCCATCTGGGTGTCGTAGCCGGCGACCTTTGTGAGATGCGCAATCAGCGCGGTCGTGGTCGACTTGCCGTTGGTGCCGGTGATCGCGACGAACGGCGCGTTGGGCGCGTGACGGCGACGCTCGCGGCAGAACAGCTCGATATCGCCGATCACCTCGACGCCCGCCTCGCGCGCCTTCAGCACGCTCCAGTGCGGCACGGGATGGGTGAGCGGCACGCCGGGCGCGAGCACCAGCGCCGCGAAATTCGCCCAGGAGACATTGCGCAAATCGGCGGTGATGAAACCCGCTTGCGCGGCCTTGGCGACGTTCTCGGCATTGTCGTCGGCGGCAATCACCTCGGCGCCGCCCGCTTTCAACGCGTGACAGGACGCAAGCCCCGAGCCGCCGAGGCCGAACACCGCGACCGTCTTGCCGGCGAAGGATGTGACCGGGATCATCGATCGATCACCGCAGCTTCAGCGTCGACAGACCGGCGAGCGCCAGCATCACCGAGATGATCCAGAAGCGGATCACGATCTGCGGTTCGGTCCAGCCGAGCTGCTCGAAATGGTGATGGATCGGCGCCATCCGGAAGATGCGTTTGCCGGTGAGCTTGAACGACACCACCTGCACGATGACGGAAACCGCTTCCAGCACGAACAGGCCGCCGATCACCGCGAGCACGATCTCGTGCTTCACCGCGACCGCGATTGCGCCGAGCATGCCGCCGAGCGCGAGCGAGCCGGTGTCGCCCATGAAGATCGAGGCCGGCGGCGCGTTGAACCAGAGGAACCCAAGACCGGCGCCCAGCAGCGCGCCGCAGAGCACCGCGAGTTCGCCGGTTCCCGCGACATATTTGATCTGGAGATAGTCGGCGAACACCGCGTTGCCGGCGAGATAGGCGATCATCGCAAAGCTCGCGGTCGCGATCATCACGGGCACGATGGCGAGGCCGTCGAGACCGTCGGTGAGGTTCACCGCATTGCCGGCGCCGACGATGACGAAGGCGCCGAACACGACGAAGAACCAGCCGAAATGCAGCACGGTGTCCTTGAGGAAGGGAATCGTCAGCGCGGTCGACGCGGGATCGCGGTTCAATCGCACCAGCGCATAGCAGGCGACCAGCGCGATGGCGGCCTCGATCAGCAGGCGCAGCTTGCTGCCGAAGCCCGTCGTGGTCTGCTTGGTCACCTTGAGGTAATCGTCATAGAAGCCGACGAAGCCGAAGCCGAGCGTCACCGCCAGCACGATCCAGACATAGGGGTTGAGCGGATTGGCCCACAGCACGGTGCCGACCGTGAGACCGGACAGGATCATCAGCCCGCCCATGGTGGGCGTGCCTTTCTTGGCGAGATGCGATTGCGGGCCGTCGGTCCGGATCGGCTGGCCCTTGCCCTGACGGATGCGCAGATGGTCGATGATCCAGGGCCCGAACAGGAACACGAACAGCGCGCCGGTGACGACGGCGCCGCCGGTGCGGAAGGTGATGTAGCGGAAGACGTTCAGGAAGGTGCGAACGGCACCGAAGCCGGGAAATGTGTTGGAGAGCTCGATCAGCCAGTAAAACATTCAGACGGTCCTATGGCGCCTTTGCACGCGGCCCTGGTGTTGGCCTTGACTTGCCTCACGCGCATTCGCGGGTCTTCTTCATGGGGTCGGGCGACCTCTGGGAAAACGGACGGCTTCGCGCCGCAAAAGGTGGGATTCGGGAACAGCGCCTTCCAAGCAGTTTACGCCTTTGCCTGCAAGGCGGCCACTAGGCCCGGCACAAACTTGTTGACCCAGAACATCTTCTTGCTGCCCTTGACAACCACGACATCGCCTGCCCTCAGCAGATTTGCGACCTCACCCGGCTTCAGCGTGGCGGGGTCGTCGTGCCAGCCAAGGCCCTTGCCCGCCGGCAACACGTCGTACAGATGGCGCATCAAGGGACCCACGCAGTAGACGCCGTCGATGCCGTCGAGATGCTTGGCGAGGGCCGTGTGGTAGTTTGGTGCGTCATCGCCCAGTTCCAGCATGTCGCCGAGCACCGCAATGCGACGGCCGCCGGTCACGTTGCGCGCCTGGAGGCTTTGCAGTGCAGCAGCCACGCTGGCCGGATTGCCGTTGAAACTGTCGTCGATCACGGTGACGCCGCCGATCGCCTGCTCGACGCCGCGGCCGGTCATGATGCCGACCCGGTCGAGCTTGATCGCGAGCGTCGCCGCATCGAGGTTCGCGGCGCGGATCGAGGCGAGCGCAGCGAGCGCGTTCTGCACGCGGTGCGGTGCGCCCGGCGTCAGGCTGAAGGCGATCTCCTTCTTGCCGAGCGCGGCCACGACCTGCCAGCTCTCGCCATGCGGCGCGTGCGCGACCTCGTGCACCTCGGCTTTCTCGCCGAACCGTACCACCTTGCCCTTCCAGTCCGGCGCCTTGATCCCGGCAGGCAGCACCAGCACGCCATCCTCGGGCAGGCCGAGCGCGATCGAGACCTTCTCGCGCCTGATGGCTTCGAGCGAGCCGAGCTTTTCCAGATGCACCGGCTGAACGTTGACGACGAGCGCGACGGTCGGCCGCGTCAGCTCGCTGAGCCGCGCGATCTCGCCGGTCTGGTTCATGCCCATCTCGACGACCCAGAGGCTGGCATCGGGCCTGGCGTTGCACAGCGTCAGCGGCACGCCCCAGAAATTGTTGAAGCTCGATGGGCTGGCATAGGCGCCGGGGTAGGCCGCGAGGAATTCCTTGGTGCTGGTCTTGCCCGCGCTGCCGGTGAGCCCGATCACCGGTCCGTTGAAACGCGCGCGTGCCGCGCGCGCGAGGCCCCAGAGACCGTCGATCAGCGTGTCCTTGACGACGATCTGGGGAATGCGGATGCTGGCGATCTCGTGCGGCACGATCATCGCGACCGCGCCCGAAGCTTCCGCCTTGTCGGCGAACTCCCAGCCGTCGCGCGCGCTGGCGAAGGCCGAGATGAAGCCGCCGCTCGGCGTACCGCTGAGCGCGACGAACAGGCAGCCCGGCTTCACCAGGCGGCTGTCCTGGGTGACGAACTCGATCGGCGTGTCCGGAAATGATCCCGCAGCGCCCAGCGCACGCGCCACTTCGGCAACCGTCCATATTGGCGCGCTCATGCATCCCTCGACGCTAATGCGGCGGCGACCGCCTCGTGATCACTGAAGGGCAGCACCTCGCCGCCGACGATCTGCCCGGTCTCGTGGCCCTTGCCGGCGACGAGCAGCGCGTCGCCGTCTTCCAACTCCTCGATCGCGGTGCGGATCGCCGCGGCACGGTCGCCGATTTCGCGGGCACCTTTTGCAGTCGCGAGGATTTCTGCGCGAATGGCTTCCGGCTTCTCGCTGCGCGGATTGTCGTCGGTGATGATGACGCGGTCGGCGTTTTCGGCCGCGATCTCGCCCATGATCGGGCGCTTGCCGGCATCGCGGTCGCCGCCGGCGCCGAACACGACGACCAGCCGGCGTTTTGCGTAAGGCCGCAAAGCCTGCAACGCCTTCTCCAACGCGTCGGGCTTGTGGGCGTAGTCGACGAAGATCGGCGCACCGTTGCGCTCGCCGACGCGCTCGAGCCGACCCTTGGCGCCTTCGAGATGTTCGAGGCTCGCAAACACGTTGGCCGGATCGCTGCCGGTACCGATCGCCAGACCGGCCGACACCAGTGCGTTCTCGATCTGGAATTCGCCGGCCAGCGGCAGCCGGACCGCATAACGCTTGCCGCGATGTTCGACGGCAAGGACTTGCGAAAAACCTTCGACCTCGGCCCCGGCGAGACGAATGCCCTCGCCTGCCCCGTCGCCGTTGCGGCCGACCGCCATCACGCGCAGGCCGTGCGACCTGGCAGCATTGATTGCCTCCGCCGAGCAATCATGATCGGCGGAGATCACCGCCGCCCCATCCGCCGGGACCAGTTCGCGGAACAGGCGGAGTTTTGCTGCAAGATAATGCGCGACGGTTGGATGGTAATCCATGTGGTCGCGCGAGAGATTGGTGAAGCCGCCGGCGGAGACACGCACGCCGTCGAGGCGGTACTGGTCGAGCCCGTGCGAGGACGCCTCGAAGGCGAGATGCGTCACGCCTTCGCGCGCGATCTCATCGAGCTGCCGGTGCAGCGCGATCGGATCCGGCGTCGTCAGCGAACCGTAGACGGTGCGCTTGGGCGAGACGAGACCGATGGTGCCGATGCTGGCGGAGGCATGCCCCAGCCGCTCCCAGATCTGGCGCGTGAACGCGGCGACCGAGGTCTTGCCGCTGGTGCCGGTCACCGCCGCGATGGTCGCCGGCTGTGCGGGGAAGAATTTGGCCGCGGCCAGCGCCAGCGCGCGGCGCGGATTGGCCACCGTGACGAACGGCACCTTGCTGCCATCAGGTGCATGGTCGCCGACGATCGCCACCGCGCCTGCTGCAATCGCGGCATCGACGAAGCGCGCGCCGTCGGTCTTGCTGCCCGCGAGGGCGAAGAAGAGATCGCCGGGCTTGACCACACGGCTGTCGAGCGCAACGCCGGTCACATCGAGCGCCGCGACAGCGGGCTCGATTGCGGCATCATTGCCTGGAACGTCCTGACCTAGGAGGTCGCGCAGCTTCATGGTCTTCCAGTCGACATGCCGTCCGGAAAGCCGGATCTTCGGAAAAGCCCCGACTCAGCAGCGGCGACGGCCCACCCCCGTTGATTACTGGGTTGTCCTGGATGCTGCAAGAATAAGGCGGTCGGACGGCGGCAGGTCAAACCGTGGCTCGATGCCCAGAAGTGGCGCGATCCGCTCGATCACCTTGCCGCCGGTCGGCACTGCGTTCCAGCCCGAGGTGATGAAACCATGCGTTTCGGGCAGCGCCTGCGGCTCGTCCAGCATGATCAGGATCTGATATTTTGGATTGTCGGAGGGCATGATCGCCGTGAAGGAGTTGAGCACCCGCTTCTTGGCGTAGCGGCCATTGATGACTTTCTCGGACGTGCCGGTCTTGCCGCCGACATAATAGCCCTTGACGTCTGCCTGTCTCGCCGACCCGACCTCCGCATTGAGCCGCATCAGATACCGCATCTTGTCGCTGGTCTCTTGCTTGATCACGCGCTTGGCCATCGCCGCCGCTTCAGCTTCGCTTCGCTTCATGAAGGTCGGCGGAATCAGGTAGCCACCGTTCATCAGCGCGTTGATGCCCATCACCGCCTGGAGCGGCGCCACCGACAGACCCTGGCCGAACGCGATGGTGACCGTGTTCAGCTCGCTCCAGCGGCGCGGCACCAGCGGAGCTGCGCTCTCCGGCAGCTCGGTGCGCAGCCGCGTCAACTGGCCCATCTTGGCAAGGAACGCCTTGTGCGCCTCGACACCCTGGCCGAGCGCGATCCGCGCAGCGCCGATGTTGGAGGAGTAATAAAACACTTCCTTGGTGTTGATGAAACGTCCGAGCGAATGACTGTCGTGGATGGTGAACTTGCCGTAGTGCAGGTTTCCGCGTGCATCCCACGACGAGTTCAAATTGATCTTTCCAGAATCGAGCGCCATCGCCAGCGTGAACGCCTTGAAGGTCGAGCCCATCTCGTAGACGCCCGTGGTCAGGCGGTTGATGCGGTCGGGGTCGTGCGCTTCCTTCGGATTGTTGGGGTCGAAGTCCGGCAGCGAGACCATCGCCACGATCTCGCCGGTCTTGACATTCGAGACGATGCCGGAGGCGGCCTTGGTGTGGTACTTCTCCTTGGCCTTCAAGAGCTCGTCGCGCAGCGCGTGCTCGACGCGCAGATCGACCGACAGCTCGATCGGCTTTTGCAGCCGGTCGGTGGCAAAGCCTGCGCGGTGGAGATCGGCGAGCCCTTGATTGTCGAGCCACTTCTCCATGCCGGCGATGCCCTGGTTGTCGATGTTGACGAGACCGATGAGGTGGGCGACCTCGTTGCCGGTCGGATAGACGCGCTTGTTCTCGCGCAGGAAGCCGATGCCGGGAATGCCGAGCTTGTGGATGTCCTGCTGCTGCTTCGGCGTGATCTCGCGCTTGAGCCAGACAAAACCCTTTCGCGCCGACAGGCGCTCGCGCACCTCGGCCTCGTCGAGGTCAGGCACGGTCGCAGTCAGAAGCTCGATCGCCTCGTCCTTGTCGATGATGCGGCGCGGCTCGCCGAACAGGCTCGCCGCCTTGACGTCGGTCGCGAGGATCGCGCCGTTGCGGTCGACGATGTCGGGCCGCGCGGTCGCGACCACCTCTTGCGCGGCAGCACGGCGCGCGCTGTGGGCGTCGGCACCGATCGCGAACATCACGAGCCGGCCGCCGATCAGGACGTAGACCGAGGTAAAGGCGATCATCGCGAGGCCAACGCGCGCGCGCGCCTTCGCGGCGCGGTCAACGTTGCGCCCGTAGAGCAGGCTGCGGATCAGCCGCTGCCGCCAGGGCTCGGGCGGCTTTTGAGTTGGCTTGGCCGGGGTCACAGCGCTCATTGCTTGTCCTCGGGCTGAGGCACGGAGCCCGTCACCGTATCCGGATCGCTCGCGGCTTCGATGGTGTTGAGCATGGCCCCGATCGGATCCGGCTCGCCCGGCCTGAACATCCGCGGCGGACGCTCCGGCAGGTTCTTCAGCGAGTCATACTGCGTGCCGTTGACCGGCTTGAGCGGCAGATGCCGGTCGGACAGGCCCTGCAGGCGCAAGGGCGCATCGAGCTTGGCCCATTCGGAGCGCAGCGCCGCGATCGCATCGCGCTGCTCGCGGATCTCCGCATGCAGCCGCAGCACCTTTTCGGTGCGCGCCGTGGAGTCCATCTTGATCCGGTAGACATAGGCCGCCGCGAAGATCAGCGCGCCGATGACGAGGAGGTGGATGAAGCGCATGCGCTAGCCACCCCTCATCACGTCGGCGAGCTTTGGCCAGGACGAGGTCTCGCCGTCGTCGTGCGCGGGCGCGGACGTGCGCTCGGCGGCACGCAGTTTTGCGGAACGCGCGCGTGGGTTATGGGCGACTTCCTCTTCGCCAGCGATCACCGGCCGGCGCGTCAGCAGCTGGAAGCTCGGCGCGGTTTGCGCCACTTCCGGCAGATGCCGCGAACCGCCGCCTGTCTTGCTACGCTCGGAGAGGAAATTCTTGACGATGCGGTCTTCCAGCGAATGGAACGAGACCACCACGAGGCGGCCGTCCGGCCTGAGCACGCGCTCGGCCGCAGCGAGCGCGGTCTGGAGTTCCTCGAGCTCTTCGTTGACGAAGATGCGCAGGGCCTGGAACGTTCGCGTCGCCGGATGAATATCGCCGGGTTTCGAGCGCACGACCCGGCCGACGAGATCGGCGAGCGCGCGCGTTGTCGTGAACGGCGTCTCCTGCCGGTCGGCGACGATGGCGCGGGCGATACGGCGCGACTGCCGCTCCTCACCAAAGAGATAGATGATGTCGGCGAGATCGCTTTCCGAGGCGCGCGCGACGATGTCGGCCGCCGTCGGCCCCGCCTGCCCCATCCGCATGTCGAGCGGACCGTCGAGACGGAAGGAGAAGCCGCGGCCGGCCTGGTCGAGCTGCATCGAGGAGACCCCGACATCCATCACGACGCCGTCGACGGCATCGACGCCTTGCGCCGCACAGACCTCGGCGAGATTGGAGAAGCGGTCCTCGACCAGCGTCAGCCGGCCCGCGGAGCGTTCGACCAGCTCGGCCCCGCCGGCGATCGCCGTGCGGTCGCGATCGATCGCAATCAGCCGGGTTCCCGGCACGTCGAGAATGGCGCGGCTGTAGCCGCCGGCGCCGAAGGTGGCGTCGATATAGATCCCGCCCGCGCGCGGCGCGAGATGATCGACCGCCTCACGGCCAAGAACGGGGATGTGCGGAACCGAGCTCATGCGCCACACCCGCAGAGCGTCCATGCGAGATCTGGGACGAGCGAGTCCATTACGCCTCGAATAATTCCGCGTCGCGGCGGTTCCACGACCCAACCCTCGTCCAGCATGGTTACCGAGCCCGGTCATCCCGGGCCGCAAACCCAGTGTTCCCAGTGGAATTTGTCGGGCAGCCATGGGATTTCGAGCCAAAATACGCTTTGGCCGCCTCCGGACGCGGGTCGGCTCTTCAATCCTCAGTAACGGCCCTTAGCGTTAAGAAAGCGTTGATCGGCTTGTTACAAGTCGAAAAGGTGACGCATCGGTGATGCTCCATCCACACACATGCGCCAAAATGCATCCATTAACCGCGCCGCGCGATTGCGCGCGGCGGAGGGTAAAGGAATAGTAAAGAGAAGGGCTTGGCCCACTCTCTGTCCGACTTGAGCTGTCTATGTCGTCCGGTCCTTCCACGCCGTCTGGATCTGATTCGAAACGTCAACGCGTTCTCCCGGTTCCCAAGGCCGCGGCGAACACGCGGACGTTCGAGCCGGATTCCTCGATCGTCTCCGACATCATCCCTTCGCCGAACCATGGCGACCGCAACAAGGGACGGCAGCCGGATATGATCCTGCTGCACTACACCGGCATGCCCGACGTCGAGGGCGCGTTGGCGCGGCTGTGCACGGCGGGCACCGAAGTGTCGGCGCATTACGTCGTGCTGGAGGACGGCCGCATCGTGCAATGCGTGCCCGAGGCCAAGCGCGCATGGCACGCGGGCGTCTCGTCCTGGGCCGGCGAGGACGACATCAACTCCTGCTCGATCGGCATCGAGATCATCAATCGCGGCCATGACTGGGGCTATCCGGAATATCCGTCGCGCCAGATCGCCGCCGTGATCACGTTGTGCCGCGGCATCATGCTTCGCCGCAACGTCGCCGCGCACCGGGTGCTCGGCCATTCCGACGTCGCGCCGGCGCGCAAGAAGGATCCCGGCGAGAAATTTCCGTGGCATTCGCTGGCCAATTCCGGCGTCGGACACTGGGTGACGCCCGCGCCGGTCGTGCGCGGCGAGAGCCTGATGCTCGGCACCATCAGCGACGAGGTGCTGAGCCTGCAGCAGGCGCTCGCCCGATACGGCTACGGCGTGCCGCTGACCGGCAAATACGACGCCGCGACGATGGAAGTCGTCACCGCCTTCCAGCGCCATTTCCGCCCCGCGCGGCTCGATGGTGTCGCGGATCACTCGACGCTGTCGACATTGCAGGCGTTGCTCGCGAGCCTGCCGGCGGATGCGACGGCAGTCGCGGCGAAGTAATGGCGTTCGTCATTGCGAGCGCAGCGAAGCAATCCAGACTGCCTCCGTGGAAACAGTCTGGATTGCTTCGTCGCTTCGCTCCTCGCAATGACGGAATGTGTGGCGACTACTCCATCTCCCGCATCCGTCGCGCATACAGCCGCCGTAGCGGCTCCAGCTGCGTCGCCGCCGTCGCGGCGACATACGCCTCGCGCGCTTCGTCCTTGCGCCCAAGCCGTCGCAACAGATCCGCGCGCACCGCGGGCAACAGCTCGTAGCCACGAAGCCCGCCGCGCGCGGCGGTCGCATCGACGAGATCGAGCGCGCGCGCCGGGCCGTCGACCATCGAGACTGCGGCGGCGTGGTTAAGCTCGATCACCGGCGACGGATTGATGCGCAAGAGCACTTCGTAGAGGCCAGCGATCTGCGGCCAGTCGGTCTGCTCGTAGCTCGGCGCACGGGCATGCAGCGCGGCGATCGCGGCCTGCACAGCATAGGGCTGCGGGCGGCCAGGCACGCGGAGCGCGTCGTCCACGAGACGCAGACCTTCCTCGATCTGCACACAATTCCAGAGCGAACGATCCTGCTCTTCCAGCAGAACGACGTCGCCGGCTGTGGTCTCGCGCCCGGCACGGCGCGCATCGTGCAGTAACATCAAGGCGAGCAGGCCTTTGATCCCGGCGCGATCCGGCATCAGCCGGTCGAGCAACCGGCCGAGCCTGATCGCTTCGACCGCGAGATCGGGCCGCATCAAATCCGCGCCCGAGGTCGCAACATAGCCTTCGGTGAAGACGAGATAGATCACGGCGAGCACGCCGTTGAGCCGCGGCGCAAGCGCGGCGTGCTCGGGCACTTCATAAGGAATGCCGGCGAGCCTGATCTTCTGCTTGGCGCGGACGAGGCGCTGCGCCATCGCATCCTCGCCGACGAGAAAGGCGCGCGCGACCTGCGCCATGGACAGCCCGCAGACGGTGCGCAGCGTCAGCGCGACCTGGACCTCGATGGCGAAGGCTGGATGGCAGCACGTGAAGATCAGCCGCAGCATATCGTCATCGAGCGTTGCTGTCGGCTCGTCGGGCGCCTGCGCGTTGAACTCGAGCTCATGCACGAGCGCCCGCTGCTTGCCGCGGAACACGGCCTGCCGCCGGATGCGATCGATCGCCTTGTTGCGACCGACATTGACCAGCCAGGCGCGCGGATTATCGGGCACCTCGCCCGCCGACCAGCGCTCCAGCGCGACCGCGAAGGCATCCTGGAGCGCGTCCTCGGCGAGATCGAAATCGCCGACGAGGCGGATCAGCGTGGCAAGCACCCGCCCCGCCTCGTCGCGAAAAATCCGAGCGATGTCGGCAGGACAGATCACTTGTAGATCATGACCGGCCTGACTTCGATGGATCCCTCTTTGGCCTCGGGAATCCGAGCAGCCAGTCCGACGGCGGTGTCCAGATCCTTGGCCTCGACCAGATAGTAGCCGGCGAGCTGCTCGCGAGTCTCCGCGAAGGGACCGTCGGTCGTCAGGGTCTTGCCCTCGCGCACGCGCACGGTGGTCGCCGTCGTGGTCGGCTGAAGCCCGTCACCGGCCTTGAAATGGCCGCTCTGGACGATGGACTGCGTGTAAGTGCCGTACTCCGCCGACAGCGCCTGACGGTCCGCGGGGGACATGTTGATCATTTTCGCTTCGTTCCGGTAGATCAGCAGTAGGTACTGCATGGCTTACTCCTGTTGTTCGGCCTGATTGCCGACATCCAGTCGAACGGGGCCAACATCAAACGACATCCTCGGGATAATTATTCGATATCAGGGGACGAGATCATTTGTAGATCATCACGGGCCTGACTTCGATCGAGCCGTCCCTGGCTCCGGGAATCCGCGCGGCCATCGCGATCGCTGCGTCGAGGTCTCTCGCCTCGACGAGATAATAGCCGCCGAGTTGCTCGCGGGTCTCGGCGAACGGACCATCGGTCGCGAGTACCTTGCCGTCGCGAACGCGAACGGTGGTCGCAGTCGAGGTCGGCTGGAGCCCGTCGCCGGCCTTGAAGTTGCCGCTCTGGACGATGGACTGGGTGTAGGCGGAATACTCCGCCAACAGCTTCTGGTAATCTGCGGGGTCCATCTTGCTCTGTTGAGCTTCGTTCCGGTAGATCAGCAGCAAATACTGCATCGCTTAACTCCTGTTGCTCGGCTGGATTGCCGGCATCCAGTCGAACTGGGCCCACGCCCAACGACATGTTCAGGATAAATTATTCGCAGCCGGCTTGCGCGGCGATCTCTGCTTGACGGAACCGTCACAAATGCCCCATGCGTAGCCGGTCAGTCGGCCGGACGGCCGCTCCGGCAGGTGCCGAAAGGCCGCCGGGGAGGAAAGTCCGGGCTCCCTTGACATACGGTGCCGGATAACGTCCGGCGGGGGCAACCCCAGGGAAAGTGCCACAGAGAACGAACCGCCCGCCGACGCCCCTTCGGGGCTCTGGCGCGGCAAGCCCTCGGGCCTGCCGTGCCGTAGCAGCGCAAGCTGCGTAGGCAGGTAAGGGTGAAAAGGTGCGGTAAGAGCGCACCGCGGCTCCGGCAACGGAGCCGGCATGGTAAACCCCACCGGGAGCAAAACCGAATAGGGACGGCGTAGCGGGCTGTTCGCGCAAGCGATAACGCCGCGGGGCGATGTCAGGCCCGCCGTCCGGGTAGGTTGCTCGAGGCCATGTGCAAACATGGTCCCAGAGGAATGGCCGTCACGTATCGTTCGCGCAAGCGGACGGTGCCTTACAGAACCCGGCTTACAGGCCGGCTGATATCTTGCAACGAGGGGTTCGATGCTGACCGCATCGGACCCCTCACCATTTTTCACCGTTGTCATTCCGAGGCGCGACGAAGCGAGAGCCCGGAATGACGAGGGTGAACTAGGCCACAATCTTCTCCAACACCGCCATCAAAGCCTCGGGCGCTGTCACGTTCGGCGCATGACTGGCATCGAGTTCGAAATAGCGCCAGCCCTCCTCGTTCTTCGTGCGCTTCGCGAACTGCCCGAACACATCGCCCGGCGGAATGCGCTTGCAATAGATGTAGCTGCGCGGGATCGCCGGCTCGCCGTGTTCGAGCTTGAGCCTGGTCTCGAAACATTTGATCGGCATGTTGATGCGGCGCGCATTGAGCCAGTCGAGATCGGCCTGCGGCGTATCGGGCGGCGGCGGATTCGGCGGGATGCGGTAGCCGTCGCCTGCGGCAGCCGCCTTGCGCATCGGCTCGCGCCCGCCCTCGTTGAGATCGAACAGCGACTGGCCGTCACGCGGCACGAAGGCGTCGAGATAGATCAGCTGCGCCACGCGCTCGCGCGCGCGGTCGGCAACACCGGTCGCGACCATGCCGCCATAGCTGTGGCCGAGCAGCACGATGTCGTCGAGGTCCTCGAACTTGATGACGTTGAGGATGTCCTGGATATGCGTATCCAGATCGATCGCGGGACTCGCGAGATGCGCGCGTTCGCCGAGCCCGGTGTAGGTCGGCGCCACCAGGCGGTGGCCGGCCTGCGCCATCAGCGGATGCATCTTCTTCCAGGCCCATCCGCCGGACCATGCGCCATGACAGAGCAGAAAAGTCTTCGCGCGTGCGGCCATCGGCGTTTCCATCGTTCTTGTTTCTACGATGGAGTGTAGCGGCCGCGCGCGCGATGTAAACGCTGCGGCCTCTCAGGCCGCGCGGGTGTTCGCCTTCACGAGGACGGGCGCGACGGCCTCGCGCCGCAGCTTGCCCGCCTCAAAACCATGCATGCCGATCTGCCATTGCAGGCCGACGATGGCGCCCTTGGTCGGCTGCAGCAGCGCGAGCGAAGCGAACAGCGTCACCGGCAACCACACGGCCAGTTGCAGCCAGACCGCCGGCGCGTAGGCCGTCTCAACCGCGAGGATCGCCGGCACGACGAGGTGACCAACAACGACCATCACCAGATAAGCCGGGAAGTCATCGGCGCGCTGGTGAAACAGCTCCTCGCCACAATGGTCGCAGCTGTCCGCGACTTTCAGGAAACGGCCGAACATGTGTCCTTCGCCGCAGTTCGGGCACTTGCCCAAGAAGCCGCGCCACATCGCCTTCGTGAGAGAGACTGAACCGGTTGCCATGACAGCACCTCTTCCTTTTCGCTGATCCATACAATAATATCTTGTATCCATACATTCAAAGGATATGGGCCTAAATTGCATGGATTGGACCCCTACAATCTCGGAGCTGAGCGGGCCGCGCTACCAGCGCATCGTCGAGGCCATGGAGGCCGACATCGCCGCGGGCCGGCTGGTGCGCGGCCAGCAGCTGCCGACGCAGCGCGCGCTGGCCAAGGCCCTCGGCATCGACCTCACCACGGTGACGCGTGCCTACACCGAGGCGCGGCGCCGCGGCATCATGGAAGCCCGTGTCGGACAAGGCTCATTCGTATCCGAGACCAGCGCGCGCCGCGCGGTCGACCTGCCGCATCCGGTCGCGATCGACCTCTCGATGAACGTGCCGCCGCATCCGCTCGAAGCGCAACTCGACGAGCGGATCATTGCCGGGATGGAAGCCATCCGCGCACAATCAGGCCTGACGGCGCATCTCAACTATCAGCCGCCCGGCGGCAGCGCGCATGAGCGCGAGGTCGCGGCCCGCTGGATGCGTGCACGGGTTCCGCACGCGCACGCCGACAGGCTCGTGATCTTTCCCGGTACGCAGACGATCCTGTTCAACCTGCTCGCTCAGCTCGCGCGGCCCGGCGACGTCGTGCTGACGGAAGCGCTCACCTTCCCCGGCATCAAGGCCGCCGCGGCGCGGCTCGGCGTCAAGCTCGTCGGTATCGCCATGGATGATGGCGGCATCTTGCCCGATGCGCTGGCGAAGGCCTGTCGCGCGCACAGGCCGAAGGCCGTCTATCTCATTCCGACGCTGCACAATCCAACCACCGCGACGCTGTCCACCGAACGGCGCAACGCCATCGCAAAGATCATCAGCGATTCCGATATGACGCTGATCGAGGACGATGCCTACGGGCTGCTCGACCGTTCGGCATCGCCGATCGCAAACCTCATTCCGGAGCGGACCTATCTCGCGACCACGCTGTCGAAATGCATCGCGCCGGCGCTACGCGTCGCCTATCTCGTGACACCCGACAACGCCGCGCAGCGGGACATGCGTGCCGGCTTGCAGGCCACCGTGCAGATGCCGGCGCCGCTGATGGTCGCGCTGGTGACGCATTGGATCGAGACCGGCATCGCCGATCGCATCATCACCGCCATCCGCAACGAGGCGATCGGCCGCCAGCAGCTTGCGCAGCGCGCGCTGAAAGGCATTCAGTTCCTGGCCAAGCCCGCCGCCCACCATCTCTGGCTGCGGCTGCCGGAAGGCCGCCCCGACGTCGCCGCGCATCTGTTGCGGAACGGACTTGCAGTCGTCGCCGGCGATGCCTTCACTGTGGACGGAACACCGCCGCATGCCGCGCGCGTCTCGCTCGGCGCCGCGCGCAATCGATCGGAACTGACGGAAGCGCTGCGCATCCTGGTCGGCGCGCTGCACAGGCCGGCCGACACCAGGCAGATCGTCTAGACTCTTCTTATTGGTGGTGACGGCGGTGGCGCGGGCGAACGACCGGCGTCACGCCTGACGAATAAGCCGCATAGGCCTCGCTCGGTGCCACTGTCTCGCCACGAGCCGCGCGCGCCGCAGGCGTGAGCTGGCCGCCGTTCAGCACATCGCGGTCGGGATGGGCGGCCTGATAGGCCGCGGGTTCGGAGAACTGCGCCTGCGCCATCGTCGGCATCAGGGCCGCCGCAGACAGCAGCGCGGCTGCAACGGCAATCTTCGTGCGGGTCATGGTCGTTCTCCATCATCTCGTTCGGGGAAAGGCCAATGAGAGCGCATCATGGCGTCGGGCAGGCCCCCGGATTGAAGTATGGTCATCATGTAGGCCTGCCTTTGGCGAATGCCCGCGGTTGAGGATCACGCTTGCGTGCGGTTTTGGAATTGACCTGCACGGCCGCAGCCGTGCTATGCGGGCGTTGGCGATCAACAGTTCGGGATCGCCCATTGCGACAAGGACAATCTGTTGGAAACGCTCACTTATGCGCTGCTGCTGTTCGGCGCGCTGGCCGGCGGCTTCGTCTCGGGACTGGCCGGCTTCGGGACCGCGCTGATGGCGCTCGGCATCTGGCTCTACGTCCTGCCGCCCTCGCTCGCGGTGCCGCTGGTGCTGATCTGCTCGGTGATCGCGCAGACCTCGACGCTGCCGTCGATGTGGAAGAGTTTCGACCTGTCGCTGGTCTGGCCGTTCCTGATCGGGGGGCTGATCGGCGTGCCGCTCGGCACCATGCTGATCGCCTCCGCCGATCCAAAAGTGTTCAAGCTGAGCGTCGGCGTGCTGATCCTGATCTTTTCGACCGCTCTCTATCTCAACAAGAGGCCCCTCGCCGTGACGTTCGGTGGCCGCATCGCCGACGGCGCGATCGGCTTTGCCGGCGGCATTCTCGGCGGCCTCGCCGGATTGTCCGGGCCGCTTCCGATCCTCTGGGCCAATATCCGCGGCTGGAACAAGCACGAGCGGCGCGGCATCTTCCAGCTCTTCAATTTCACCGTGCTCGCGACCGCGCTGGTGTTGCAGACGGCGTCGGGCCTCGTCGCATTCAAGGTGGTCTGGCTCGCGCTGGTCGCCTTCCCGGGCACGCTGATCGGCGCCTGGGCCGGCGCCCGCGTCTATCACGCACTGAACGACAAGCATTTTGGCGATGTCGTGCTCGGCCTGTTGTTCCTGTCGGGCCTCACCCTCGTCCGGAACAGCCTTGCAGCGCTTTAGATCTGCATCCTCTTCGCGGCGAGCGCCATGCCGCCGGCGACGCCGACACCGAGCACGTAGATCCAGCCCGAGGTGAAATCGAACAGATGCGTGTTGAGCAGTGAGGACAGCATGTTCTGCACCACAACCAACATGCCGATCCAGCAGGCCAGTCCCTCGCCGCGAAACATCAGAAGGTGCGCGATCCACAGCGCGTAGAGGACCAGCACGCCGACGACGCCCCACTGCACGGCATTACTGAGGGTCTGATTGTGCGGGTTGCTGACGATCTCGCCGCGCAGCGGGTCGTCGTGCGGATTGGCGGCCACGCCGGCGAACAGACCGCGGATCGAGCCTGTGCCGTGGCCGATCAGCGGCGCGTCGGCGATAAACCTCAGGGACTTCCGCCAGTATTCGAGACGCGAGCCCATGCCGCTGATCGAATTGTTGTCGGCCTCCAGGCTCCTTTCGTAATCGCTCTGGAACTTGCCGACGGTCGCGCGCAGATGCGGCGAGACGGCCCAGAGCGCTACGGCGATCAACGCCGTCGCAGCGCCGGCGACGAGCGCCGCCCGCCAGCGCAGATGCAGCAGTGCAAACACCACGAGCAGGACCGGCAGCGTCACCAGCGCCGTGCGCGAGACCACGACGAACATCATGTTGGCGAGGAAGCCGAGCGCCAATACGGCGAACAACGCCGCGATCCGAACGCGGCCCTGCTGGACCAGCGTCACGATCGGGTACACCAGCGCAATCGCACAGAGCGCGAATTCCTGGCTCTGGTCGATATAGTTGCGCACGGCAATCCCGCTCTCGACCTGGTAGGGCCCGCGCGACAGATAGAGCTTGAGCGAGAGCCTGGGATCGATCGCAACAGTGAAGGAGTACAGCATGAGCAGCGTGCAGGAGACCAGGAACGCCGCAAAAACCCATTTGCCGTAGGGCCAGCGCTCGAATTGGTAGATCAGCAGCGGGATCACCAGCAGTTTTGCCGGCGGCCCGAGCGCGTGCAGCCGCTCGGCCCAGGGCGCAACCGACCAGAGCGTGCCGACGAGTGCCAGCACGAACAGCGCGATCGGCAGCAGGCAAATCGGGCGCAGCAGCGAGCGCGGGAGCTCGCGAAGGCCGATGAAAGCAAAGGCGATCAGCCACGGCACGAGCGCAAAAGTCACGCCGGTGGTGCTCCAGGGCAGCAGCAACGCGACCAGCGCAACGAAGCGGGCCGGTGTGCGGTAGCGCGCCGCCCAGATCGCGGAGAGCCAGGACGCTCGTCCTTGCTCGTTCAACACCTCGGTCATTGCAGTCCCTTGCAGATTCGCGGCCCACCCACGGCGCGGCAAACTAGCCGGAGCCGTGGGTGGGCGACAAGCGCGCGTCCGTTCGATCTGCTACGCGGGCTCGCGCATGGGAGGCACAACCGGCTCGGGATTTGCCGGCTTCGCGGTCTTCTCCTGTGCCGGCAGCGCAAGACGCTTTCTGAACTCCCGGAGCAACAGCCACACGCTCAGGGCGGCCTGTAGCGTGGTCGTCGCGATCGACAAATACCAGACATGCTCCATCCGGAAGCCCGGCCACGTCGAGAGCCAGATCGACGGCACGGAATAGGTGAGAACCCGCGTCGCCGAGGTCCACAACACCGGCTTGGTGTTGCCAAGCCCCTGAAACATGCTGGAGCAGGTAAAGATCAGCCCCTGCGCCACCATGTTGAGCGAGACGAGGCGCAGGAACAGCGACGCAACCCCCATCGTCTCCTGATCCCTCGAGAAGCCGGCAAGCAACAGACCGGGTGCGAACTGCGCGAGGATCATGAAGACAATCATCACGGCGGTCGCGATAAGCGACGCCTTGACAAAGGTCTCCCGCACACGTGCTCCATTGCCGGCGCCGAAATTCTGGCCGGCGATGGGCCCTGCTGCGAGGGCGATGGCGAGCGCCGGCATCTGGATCAGCCCGAGGAGACGCGTCCCGATGCCAAACCCCGCCTGCGCCGCCGGGCCAAAAATGCTCAGCACGTAATAGCCCACGGCCATGATGATGAAGATCATCGCAAATTCCCCGCCGGCGGGCAGGCCGACATTGAGGATTCTCTTCCACTGCCGCAGCTGCGGCCGCCATTGCTCGGGGTGAAACGCGACGTAGCGCTCCAGCTTGAGGAAATAGCCGAGCAGCATCAGCACGCCGACGAAGACGGCGATCGAGCTGGCAAGGCCGGCACCGGCCACACCGAGCGCATGTCCGGTGCCCCAGCCCGTGATCAGCACCGGCGCCAGCGCGATGTTGATGACCACGGCCAGCGCCTGCACCAGCATGCTCGGCCGCACGATGCCGGTCGCCCGCAATGCGGACGCCATCACTTGCGTGGCGAATTGCAGCGCCAGCGCCGGCATGAACCAGAGCAGATAGACGGTACCGGCTTCGACCGTAGCTTCGTCGGCTGCAACCGCGCGCATGTAGGGGCGCGACAGCGCGAAGCCCGCGACCAATGTCAGGATCCCGAACAGCACCGACAGGACGACCGACTGGTTGAAGACCAGATTGGCGTCGCCGCGGTCCTTCCGCCCCACGGCATGCGCCATCAGCGCAACCGTGCCGACGCCGAGCACCTGCATCAGCGCATTGACCAGAAAGCCCGCATTGCCGGCCGCCGCGACGCCGGCGATCGCCGCCTCGCCCAGACCCGAGACGAAATACAGATCGACGAGCTGACAGATCATGATCGTGATCATGCCGACCACGATCGGAGGCGCCATGCTCAGGATGTGGCTCACGATGGAGCCGCGCGTCAGGTCCTTCATCTCATTCCATCCTTAACGGCGTGACCGCGGGACTTGCGTCCCGCTGCCGCGCGCCTCTCATTCCGCCGCTGCGATGCGCCCGAGCTCCACCACCTGGCGCTCGAACAGACCGCGATAGATGCCCCCTGGTTTGCTCGCGAGCATGGCATGGGTGCCTTGCTCGACGATCTCGCCGCGGTCGAACACCAGGATCCGATCGAGGCTGCGCACCGTCGACAGCCGGTGCGCGATCACGATCGAGGTCCGGCCCTTCATCAGCCGCTCCATCGCCTGCTGGATCAGCGCCTCCGATTCCGAATCGAGGCTCGAGGTCGCCTCGTCCAGGATCAGCACCGGCGCGTCCGCCAGGAAGGCGCGCGCCAGCGCCACGCGCTGCCGCTCGCCGCCCGACAGCTTCACGCCGCGCTCGCCAACCAGCGTGCCGTAGCCCTTCGGCAGGCGCAGGATGAAGTCGTGCGCATTCGCCAGCCGCGCCGCATGCTCGATGGCCTCCAGGCTGGCACCGGGCCGGCCATAGGCGATGTTCTCCGCAAGCGTGCGGTGGAACAGGATCGGCTCCTGCTGCACGATCGCGATCTGGCTGCGCAGCGATTGCTGCGTAGCGAGCGCGATGTCCTGCCCGTCGATCAGCACGCGGCCACCGGAGACGTCGTAGAGCCGCTGCACCAGCTTGACGAAGGTCGTCTTGCCGGAGCCGGAGCGGCCGACCAGGCCGACGCGCTCGCCGGCGCGGATCGTGACCGACAGTCCGTCATACAGTGGCGCGCGGTGGCCGCCATAGTGGAACGTGACGTCGTCGAACACGATCTCGCCGGCCTCGATCGCGATCGGCCGCGCACTGGCCGCATCGGCAATCCCGATCGGCTCGCCATGGATCGCCACCAATTCGTCCATGTCGTTGACCGAGCGCTGGAGGTTGTTGATGTGCATGCCGACGTCGCGCAGATAGGCGTGGATGACGTAATAGCTCGTCAGCACATAGGTGACGTCGCCGGGCGAGGCGTGCCCGGACATCCACAGCAGCACCGAGCCGCCGATCACGGACGCACGCAGGCATAGCAGCAGCGAGAGCTGCGCCATGGCCGTGTAGTTGTAGCGAAACCAGGTCCGCCGCACGCGCACGCGCCAGCGGTTGATGACGCGGGCGAGCCGCGTATCCTCGCGCGCTTCGGCGCCGAAGGATTTCACCACGGCGTTGCAGGTCAGCGCGTCCGCCAGCGTACCGCCGACCTTGGTGTCCCACGCGTTGGAGACGCGCGCGGCCGGCGCGATGTAGCGCGTCGAGAACAGCACGGTAATGGCGACGTAGAAAAGCGCGCCCACCGCGATCACCGCGCCGAGCGACGTCCAGTGCAGGCCGATCAGGACCATGGAGCCGATTAACACCAGCAGAGACGGCGCCAACGCCATCAGGATGGTGTCGTTGAGCAGGTCGAGCGCCCACATGCCGCGGGTGATCTTGCGCACGGTGGAGCCGGCAAAGGAGTTGGCGTGCCAGTCGGTCGAGAAGCGCTGGACGCGCGTGAAGGCCTCCTGGGCGACATCCGACATGATCTTGAGCGTGAACGGAACGATCGCCTGGAGACCGATCAACCTCAGCACCACGGAGGCCGCACCGAGCGCCACGATGGCGCCGAACGCGACCAGCGCCGCGCGGCGCGCGTCGGGATCGGACGAGCCGCGCGTCAGCGCATCGACCAGATGTCCGGAGAATACCGGCATGAACAGGTCGGCGATGGTTGCGCCCAGCAGGCCGCCGGCCACGATCAGGCCGCGTCCGGGCTGCTTCAGCCAGTGCCGGAATACGAAGGGCAGCACCACGCGTATGGCTGCGGGCCTTTTTGACAGAGAGGTCATGACATTATCCGGCCGCTTTCGGCGCGGGCCGGCTCCATCGACGGACGCAAGCCCGCCACGGAGGGCTGACCGGCGTCACTCACAACTGATTTTGACTTGGGAAGTGGAGAGATCGGGACTCGTGACCCGATCGAATCTGGCGGAAGGGGCCTCTAACAGGCCGCGTACATACCGAACCAGGCGATCATCGAGCGCGGGCGTACGATCTGCGAATGCGACGAAATCATGCAAATCCCTCCCCGGTTGGCTTCAATGAGGTGCGCTTTATAGATGTATCGTTTCCGGTTTGCAACGGGGCTCCCGCAAGATCACGGACGAGTGTTGCAATTTGGTGCGTGGCGCCTTGGTCCGGCATCACCGCCGCCTCAATCTCCGCTGTCATGCCCCGGCTTGACCGGGGCATCCAGTACTCCGCGGCGATAGTTAGCTCACACAACTTCCGCCGCGGAGTACTGGATCGCCCGCCTCCGCGGGCGATGACACCTCGTAAGCCGCTTGCCTAATGCGCGTCGCCGCCACCGGTCATCGATGCCGGTTTGCTCAGCAGCGTGACCAGCAGGCTGAGGCCGAGATAAAACAGCGTCAGCGCGAAGAAGGCGTCGCCAAAGCTCATCACCACGGCCTGGCGGTGCACGATCTGGCTGAGCTGCTTCATCGCCATCAGCGTGGAATCGCCGAGCCCCTGGAATTTCTGCATGAACATGGTCAGGGTTTCGGTCGCGGTCGCATTGCCCCAGGTCACCCGCTCCTGAAGGCGGGTGATGTGCAGGTCGGTGCGATTGTTGAGCACGGTGTTGATGACGGCAAGGCCGACCGCGCCGCCGAGATTGCGCATCAGGTTGAACAGGCCGGAGGCGTTCTTCACCCTGTCGGGTGCCAGCGTTCCGAGCGCGATGTTGTTGGTCGGCACCATCGCGAACATCATGCCGATGCCGCGCAGGATCTGCGGCACCAGCAGCTCGTAGAAATCGTAGTCGCGCGTGATCCATGTCATCTGGTAGGAGCCGATCGCGAACACGACGAGGCCGAACGCGATCATGTAGCGCATGTCGACCTTCACCATGAGACGGCCGACCAGCGGCGCGACCAGGAACATGGTGATGCCGGAGACGAACATGGTCTCGCCGATCATCAGGGCGCTGTAGCCGCGCACCTCGGCGAGATAGCGCGGATAGATGTAGGTCAGGCCGTAGAGGCCGATGCCGATGCAGAACTGCAGGACGCAGCCGATCGCGAAATTGCGGTTGGAGAAGGTGCGCAAATTGACGATCGGTTCGGCCGCGGTGAAGACGCGCCAGAAGAAGGCGATGGCCGAGATCGCGCAGATCCAGGCGCAGATCGCAACGGACGTGTCCTGCATCCACTCATGTTGCGGACCTTCCTCCAGCACGTATTCCAGCGTGCCGAGGAAGCCGGCCATGAAGAGCAGGCCCCACCAGTCGAAGCGGTCGAGCAGCTCGAAATGCGGCTCGTCGAAATCGACCAGCGCCAGCACGCCCAGGGTGATGCCGATGCCGGGCACGACGTTGATGAAGAACAGCCAGTTCCACGACATCAGATCGGTGATGTAGCCGCCGACCGTCGGGCCGATCGTGGGAGCCAGGGTCGCAACAAGCCCGATGATGGGACCGACGATGTGGAATTTGGAGCGCGGGAATACGGTATAGGCCGAGGCGAACACGGTCGGGATCATGCCGGCGCCCAAAAAGCCCTGAAGGGCACGCCAGAGGATCATCTCCTCGATCGTGGTGGCGAAGCCGCAGAGCAGGCTCGAGGCCGTGAAGCCCGCGGCCGAGATCGCGAACAGCAGCCGCGTGCCGAAAGCGCGCGACAAAAAGCCCGACAGCGGGATCGCGATCACCTCGGCGATCAGATAGGCGGTCTGGACCCAGGCGACCTCGCTGGAGCTTGCCGACAGGCCGGCCTGGATTTCACTGAGGGACGCCGAGACGATCTGGATGTCCAGGATCGACATGAACATCCCGAACACCATGATGATGAAGGCGAACAGCCGCTTCGGCGCGATGCGCTCCGAGTCGGGGTTCGCCATCATGGCGGGTGAGGCGGTGGTGGCGTTGGCCATGGTCTGACCTCGCAGCGCTCGATTTGTGGCTACTGCGGGTGGATCGCGGTGGGATCGTCGAGATCGATCTCGCTGTCGGCGTCGGCCGCGCCCTTGTTGGTATCGACGGTCGCATACACCGACATGCCGGCGCGGAGCAGGTTCTGCTTCGCCACCGACTTCGGCACGCGGATGCGGACCGGCACGCGCTGCACGATCTTGGTGAAGTTGCCGGTGGCGTTGTCGGGTGGCAGCAGCGTGAACACCGAGCCCGCGCCCGCTGCGATGCTGTCGACGATTCCGGAGAACTTGCGCATGCCGTAGGCATCGACCTTGATTGTCACCGGCTGGCCGGGACGGATGCGCTTGAGCTGCGTTTCCTTGAAATTGGCATCGATATAGACGTCGTCGAGCGGCACGATGTTGCCGAGGCGCTGGCCGACCGCGACGAAGTCGCCGGCGCTGACGAGGCGGTTCGAGAACGTGCCGTCGACCGGCGCGCGCACCGCGGTGAAGGCGAGATCGCGCTCGGCCTTGGCGAGCGAGGTCTTGAGCTCGGCGAGCTGCGCCTGCGCTTCGGCCTGCTGCGCCTTGGTGACGTGGACATTGCTGACCGCGACGTCGTAGGCGGCCTGGGCGGCCTTGACCGCGGCGGCGCCCTGGTCGCGTCCGGCTTCCGAGCTTTCGAACGTGGCGCGCGAAGCAAAGCCCTTGCTGCTCAGCGCCTGCTGGCGCTCATAATCGAGATCGGCGCGCTTGAGGCCCGCCTCGGCCGAGACGAGCTGCGCCTTGGCCTGTGCAACCTGGCTGTCGAGCGCTGCAATCTGGCGGCCGATGCGATCGATGGTGGCCTGCTGGGTCGCGATCCTGGTCGCGGCGGCATCGACCGCGATCTTGTAGTCGCCGTCATCGATGCGGAAGACGACGTCGCCGGCGCGCACGGTCGTGTTGTCGCCGGCGAGGATCGAAGAGATGTGGCCGGCAACGCGCGCGCCCAGCATGGTGTTGTTGGCGCGGACATAGGCGTCGTCGGTGGCGACGTAGAAGCGGCCGACCAGCGTGTAGTAGCCGGCATAGCTCCCGGCCGCGAGCGCCAGCACGAGGCCAACACCCATCAGGACGAATTTGCGCTTGCCGGGCTTCGGCGCGTCGGCGGCAGCGGGTGCAGCCGGCTTGTCGGTCACGGGCGTCTCCGGCGCCTCATTGGTGCGGCGCTTGGTTTCCTCGGCCACATGAGAGCGCAACTGCTCGGCAAGGGCGACGGATTTCTCGGTCGCAGCTTCACTGCCGGCCTGCCCCGGCGTCGTCTCCACCGCTTCCTGGCGAAGGACACGCGCAGCCTGGTCTCTCGATACGGCCATAAAGGCCTCCCCAACAAAAAAGCAGCGACCAGGGACGGCCGTCCTGCGGCCGGTTCCCTCTCGCCCATCCCAAATATCATTGACCGAACGGTTCGGTCAACATAGATAATATTCCCGGGCAGGACCCTACTGGCCCGAATCCTTTATTTGGGTTTCATGGGTCGAGCCCGATCCAGAAACCTTCCGAGACGCTGAACCAATGGTTGTAGCCGGCCGCGAACATCTCCACGTCGTCCAGGAGGAGGACAGCTCCAAGCGCCGCCAGATCCTGGACGGAGCCCGCAAGGTGTTCATGGATCTCGGTTTCGACGGCGCCAGCATGGGCGAGATCGCGCGCGCCGCGCAGGTCTCCAAGGGCACGCTCTACGTCTACTTCGCCGACAAATGCGCGCTGTTCGAAGCCATCCTCGAGCAGGAGGCGCTCCAGCACGGCCAGGTCGTTTTCAATTTCGATCCCGCGCGCGACGCCGAGACCACGCTGAAGGATTTTGGCCGGGCCTATATCCATCTGCTGTGCCGGCCCGGCGGCGGTTCGGCGATCCGCACCGTGATGGCGATCGCCGAGCGCATGCCTGACGTGGGCCGCCGCTATTATCTGCGCGTGCTGGACAAGACCATCAACCGGCTCTCCGAATATCTCAAAATCCATGTCGCTTCCGGCGATCTCAAGATCGACGATTGCGACCTTGCCGCGTCGCAGTTCATGGAGCTGTGCAAGGCCTCGCTCTTCCTGCCGTTCGTTTTCCAGGCCGCGCCCGCGCCTTCGGAAGAGCGCATGACCGAGGTCGTCGACAGCGCGACGCGGATGTTTCTGGCGGCGTACCGCGCGACGTAGCAGCAGCGGGCCACGCGTTGCGCAGGCCGCTGCCGCGGCACTATATTAAGCGCCATGTCCCGTGATCTTCGCCCGCCTGTCGATATCCTCCATTACGAGATCGTCCAGGAACAGGCCTCAGCGCTTGGACGGATGGGCAGTGCACTCGAACAGAGCCTTGCGCGCTTGCGCGAATTCGACGCCGCGCACGCGCACGCGGAGACGCCGACCTCGATGCAACCGGCGAGGCGCAAGCTGGTGATGGAAGCCGGCCAGGCGCTCTGGATGCTCGTGGTGCAACGTGAGGCGACCGGCTTGCGCGACAGCCGCCATATCATGCGGACCTACAACGTTCCGGGCGAGGTGCAGCGGTGCATGGGGCTGGTCCCCGCACCGTCGAAGCCGGCCTCGAAGTGACTGCCCGGCACCCCGGAGCTAGGCCCCGATCTCTTCCATCTTGCGCCACCCATGCAGGACGCGGCGCCCCTCCCGGGTGAATGCGAAGCAATTGCCGCCGCCGGCCGCCTGATCGTGAACGCGATCGATGGCATGACCGGCTTGGTGACAGAACAGCAGCGTGCCGACGGCACCGTGGCCGACGAAGAGAACATCGCCGGGACGGTTGCGGGCGAGCACCGCCTCGGTCTCGCGCACGATGCGCGCCTGCGCATCGACGGCGCGCTCCCAGCCGCGGACGCTGAGATGTGGCTGCGCGAAAAACTGGTCGGCGACCTCCTCGAACTCGGCCGGTTTCAGGAAGCCGGTCGCCGAACGGTCGTTCTCATGCATGGCCTCGCGGATCTCGATCATGAGTCCGAGGCGGCCTGCGATGATCTCCGCGGTCTCGATCGCCTTGCGCTCGGCGCTCGAGACGATCTGCGTGGTGCTCGCGAGCCAGCCCGCATTCGCCAGCGCTTCGGCGCGCGCGCGACCGACCGAACTCAGGCCCCATTGCGGCACCGGCACGGCGGGATCGATTTGCACCTGCGGATGGGTGAGATAGCGGACGATATCGGCGGTCATCTTACTCGTCGGCGTACTCGTCCTCTTCCTGCTTGCGCGTCGCGCTCTTGCGCGTTCCGAGCGAGCCCGTGACATAGGGATCACGCCGACCGGCGTAAGGGTTGCGCTGCTGGGCGCGGCCGGCGACCTCGTCGCCCGAGACGGCGGCGGGCTGGCAGATCAGGCGGCGGCTGGCGCGGCGCATCAGATCCACATGGATATGATCGTAGTGATAGACGTTCGAGCCCGGCGCGAGCACCGTGGTGAAATGCGCGCACGCGCCCGATTGCACGTCGCGCAGGAACCCCTGCTCTTCCGGCATGCCGCGCCAGCCGTCCTTCACGGTGACGCGGCGACCGTCGGCGAGCACGAAGGCGGCGATGTCGAGCGCGTTGCCGAAGGCGTGCTCGGAAATGTGGGCGTGCGAGTTGCCGTTCATGCCACGGCAGGAATAGGCGGAGATCTGCTTGATCTCGACGACGCGGGCGCCGAACCAGCGCATCGCCGATGGCTGCACGGTGTCGGCGAGCCAGCGATCGAGCTCGGACACGATCGGGCAGGCGAGCGTCGCGGTCGGCTTGATCGCGACGGGGCCGACGGCGATGACGGGATTGCCCTGCGCCGGACCAAGACGCGGCAAAGGTTGCTGCGCGGGCGCCTGCGAGTACGGCGCCGGCCGCGCCGGATAGCTCGGCGCATTCATGTAGCGTGCGGCGCCCGCGGCATCGGTGCCTTCGGGCGGCAGGTCGATCTCGTCCTCTTGCTGTGCCACGCCGGGCGCGTTCAGCGACATCGGGCCGGCCGCGTTGCCATAGCCGGAGGGCTGGCGCACCGCGCTCTCGGGATAGTTCGACCGCTGCGGGTAGGAGGCTGAGGGATAGTTCTGGCTCTGCGGAGGGTTCGATCGCGGCTGCGTCACCGGCCACCGCGGCTGGTTGCCGATGCTCCCCGGCGGGCGCAGTTCCTCGTCGGCAAAGCCATAGCTGCTCGAGGCTTCGCCGATGGCAGCGACCTTCAACGGGAACTCGGCACCGCACATGCCGGGGCCCGAGATCGGGTCGATGCGGACGAGATCCGGCCCCTCTTTCACCGCGCCCGATTTCAGGCATGCGGCCTCGGCCTCGGCCCGCCACGGTTCACGTTCGGCCTGGAAAAAGCCGCGTCCGCAACCCGCCAGCGAAACAAGGACGATGGAGCC
Organism: Bradyrhizobium sp. MI1.7; assembly: GCF_055811795.1. Classification (NCBI taxonomy): domain Bacteria; kingdom Pseudomonadati; phylum Pseudomonadota; class Alphaproteobacteria; order Hyphomicrobiales; family Nitrobacteraceae; genus Bradyrhizobium; species Bradyrhizobium sp. MI1.7. The sequence continues at coordinate 22,808 of NZ_JBVVPO010000008.1, read as the reverse complement.
GACGAGATACAAACGAACTCCGCGCGTCATGCACGTACGTTCGGTGAATTTACTTAAAGACTCTTCAACGTGTTGATTTTAGTGTTCTTTAACCATACCGGCGCGCACACGCATACGCCGCCCGGCAGCAGCGGAAGCAAGGCTGACTTTTTCGGAAAGAGACTCTCTGTTAACTATAATGCGCTCGCACGGGGGCAACAGCGGGAGCGATTTTATGACGTTCGCCGGGAGACTGAGCGTTGTTACCGCGTGCCTCGCCATGGCCTTTGTCGGCGCCATCGTGCTCGGCATGATCTAGAGACATCACCGACCGCATCACGGGATTGCCCGGCGGCGCCGGATCATCCGGCCGTCGAGCCTATTGCCGTGCTCAGAAATTCGAGCAGGACGATCCCGTGACGCCGCCGATCTTGAAGTCGTGGCAGACGAGACCGGGATTATCGGGATCGGGATAGCCGTCGTCCTTCTCGCGATCCGTATGACTGAAGCGCCAGCCCCGCATGCGCATGCAGCGCTTGTATTGCGCTGAGGTCACCGTGCCGTTCTGCGGCGCGCCGAGCTGCGCGTCGCAGAACGCGCTGTCGACATGCAGCGCATCGTCGCCGCGCTGCTGCTTCAGCATGTTGTTCCAGATGTCGGTGTCGGCGTGGGCTGGGATCGCGCAGCCGATCAGCAGCGCGGCGATGAGGCCTAAACGTTTCATGTTGGCTCTCCTTGCATGCGTCATCAGCCATCGGTCGCGTGCAAGCGAGAAGCAGGTTCGGTGCAGGACGATTACAAATTGGACAGGGGCAAGCTGCCACACTCCCCTGGAGGGGAGGGTAAAAGAAACGCTACGACCTTGCGCCCCACTGCCGTGATGTCGTGATCACCTTCTGCTGCCGCTCCTCGACGCGCGTCCAGTCGTTGCCGGAGCACCAGAAGTGGCCGAGCGCGCAGGCTTCGACGCGGAGCCTGCCGGAAGCCGTCAGCGTCATCGTCCCATAATAGGTGCTGCCGCTGGAACGGCTGTAGATGCTGCCGGTCCAGGCCTCGTGCGTTTTCGGCTTCATGTTGACGAGCACGCTTTCGCCCCGGCTCAAGGCTTCGGTCAGCGCATAGCCGCACAGCGCGGCGCCGCAGCGTTCGATGCGAACCGTGCCCTTGGCGCCGGCGCTCTCCCATTCGCCGAGCGGCGAATAAGCCGGCTCGTTATCGCTGACCTGGGCGATCGATGAAGTCTCGTCGGGCCTCGGAGCGACGGCCGTCGCCTCCATGCGCGGCGGATCGAGCAGGACGGTCTTCGGCGGATCCATGCGCGGCAGCTCAACTCTCGGCGGATCGGGGCTCGGCGCCTCGAGTCTTGGCGGCGGCAAGACAACGGGCTGCGATGTGGCAGCGGCCATGACGGGGGCGGGCGGCGCGGGCGGTGTCACGACGACGGCCGCTGGCGCCGGCCTGACCGGAGCTGCCGGACAAGCCGGTTGCGACGGCGCGACCGCGGGCGGCGGAGCAGATGTCGTGTCGACGTCGTTCGTCGGCCGGAACCTGCGATTGGATGAAACCGACACGCAGGAAGCAGACCGGCAATTCCGCGGCGCCTCGACATGAAACCGGTGGCCGCCGATCGAGAAGGTGTAGGAACCGGCTTGGGCTGACGACGCCATCGCCGCCAAAGCGATCAATGTGCCAAGCGATGTCGCAAGCCGCTTCATCGGTGCCTCCCTCTGTGTCGCGACGAGGTTACGCGGGCTGACTTGCCGCTGAATGTGCGCTGCCTCACCCAGCCGACGCGGTCCGTTGTGACGTCCATCACAGAAGGCGGGACAGGCCCGGCGTAGGATCGAACCACGCTTCATCCACCAGCGACACCAGTTCAGACCGGCACAATTTTCAGAGGTTGCCATGAACAAGCTCACCATCGCCGCCACCGCGCTCTTCCTCGCTTCGACCGCCGCCGCGCATGCCGGCAATTCGATTGCGTTCCAGATCGAAGGCCAGCACATCCGCATCGAGACGCCGCCCAACTGCGCCTCGCTCGATTGCGTGACGATCGTCGCACCGGGCCTGTCGGACAAGCCGATCAAGCTGAACAACATCAACCTCAAGGGCCTCGGCGGCTCCAAGGACGACGACGACACCACGCCAGCTCCGTCCACGACGACCGCGCAGCCCGCGCCGGCTCCGGTGCAGCAGCAGCCCGTGCAACAGGCGCCGCTGCAGGCGACCGCGCCGGCAGCGCCTGCTGTCGCCGCCCCCGCGGCGCCCGCCACGACGGTTGCCGCCGCTCCGGCCGCCGGCTACGACAACACCGCGCCGGTCACGGCTCCCGTTGCCGCGCCCGCACCGGTCGCGATTGCTCCCGCGCCCGCTCCGGCGCCGGTTGCTGCCGCGCCCGTGCAAGCCGCCAATACGCCGATCGGCGTCTGGGCGACCGAAGAGAACAAGGGCAATGTCCGCGTCGAACAGTGCGGCGCCAATCTCTGCGGTTACGCCGTGAAGTCCAACGAGCGCATCCTGATCAACATGAAGCCCGACGGCGCGAAGTGGAGCGGCCGCATCCACGATCCCGACTCCGGCCGCAACTACGACTCCATGATCGCGATGAAGGGCCCGAATGCGATGCGCGTGCAGGGCTGCGCCTTCGGCGGCATGTTCTGCGGCGGCCAGACCTGGAAGCGCGTGAGCTGACATCAACGATGTCATCCTCGACAGGTGCACAATGATCGTCATGCCCGGGCTTGTCCCGCCTGCGCGGCCGAAGCCGCTTCGGCGAGGCGAAGGCCCGGGCATCCACGTTCTCAGTACCGCGCGTCAAGGCGTGGATGGCCGGAACAAGTCCGGCCATGACGATCCGAGAGACACTGCGCCACAAGCAAGCAAACTCTATCCCCTCACCCTGAGGAGCCTGCGCAGCAGGCGTCTCGAAGGGCGAGGCCCGAATCAACAGCTGGGCCTCTATGGTTCGAGACGCGCGCAAGGGCGCGCTCCTCACCATGAGGGGAGAGAGCGCCGTTTGAACGTTCGCCCCGTCCATGCGACACATGTTCATCCGCCATTCAGCTAACCCCGGCTGATATCGGCCGATCTCGCCTCGCGCTCTCACCGGGACTTCCTCGTGACATCAATGGTGGCTTGGCGCCGCTTCGTCTTCGCGCTTCCGTTGCTGGCGTTGCCGCTGGCCGGCGCGAGCGTGGCGCTCGCATCCGATGCAATCGAGCTTGCGCAGGCCCAGCCCCAAGCGCAGCCAAATCCCACCCCGTCCCCGACGCCGTCGGCTTCACCTGCGCCCGCCACGGACGCGCAACCCGCTGCCGTCGAGCCGATCGGCAACGTCGCGACCGTGACGGGGATCGCAACCGTGGTCCGCGACAAGAACTCGTATCCGCTGCGCGTGCGCGACGACATCTATCTCAACGACGTCGTGCAGACCTCGTCGAACTCCTCGCTCGGCATCACCTTCAACGACGCCACCACGTTCAACCTCTCCGCCAGCGCCAAGATCACCATCGACAATTACGTCTATGAGGACGGCGGCAAGCAAAATTCGGCGATCTTCGACATCGGCAAGGGCACCGTTGCCTTCGTTGCGGCAGCCGTGGCGAAGACCGGCGACATGAAGATCGCAACGCCGACCGCAACGCTCGGCATCCGCGGCACCACCGGCGTCGTCGACGTTCCCGAAGGCGCGGCGGCCAGTGCTGCGAATAACGTCAACATCAAGCTCTATCCCGACGCCGACGGCCGGGTCGGCCACATCGAGGTCAACGATCGCACCAGCGGCACGCGACTCGGCGCGTTGACGCAGGCCGCAAGCGGTTTTGCGATCCGCCCGGGCGCCGGAGGCACAGGCGGCATGCGCTTTGCCGCCGTGCCGATCACGATCGCTCCGCAGCAGATCACGCGCGACCGCGGCTTCGTCAGCCAGGTGCATCTGGCGCAGACCACGGGCCGGCAGATCGTCACCGAGCAGCGCGACTTCCGCCGTGCCAATCCGACCGCAATCAGCCGCATTCCGCGGCCGACCCAGCCACCGCAGCAGCAGCAATTGCGGCCGACGACAGCACCCGGTCAGCAGCCGCAGCGGCCGAACGGCCAGCCCGGCCAGAACAACCGTCCGGGCCAGCAGCAGCCGGGCACGCCGGGCCGCCAGGGCGCGCAGCCGCCGCAGCGGCAAGGACAAGGCGGCGCCGTGCAACCGGGTACGCCGCGCGCGGGCCAGGGTCAGCAGCAGCGAGGCCAGCAGCAGCAGGGCCAGCAGCAACCAGGTCAGCAGCAAGGTGCGGGACAGCCGGCAGGTGCGCCGCGTACTGGACAAGGCACGCAGCCCGGCGGCGCGTTGCAGACGCAGCCACAGCGAAACGGACAGACCCCGGCGCAGCCCGGCGGAGTCGTGCCGTCACAGCCGGGCACGGCGCCGCAGCCGCAAACGCCGCGCACCGGATTGCAGCCGGGCCAGCCGCCCGCGGCTCAGCAGCCAGGCGGCATCCAGCGCCAGGGCGGATTCCAGCAGCGCCTCCCCGCCGCGCAACGTCCCGCAGCACCGCGCAGACCGGCGCCCGCTCCGAAGGAGAAGAAAGAGCGGCGGTGAACGGTGCCTCCCCTCACCCTGAGGAGCTTGCGAAGCAAGCATCTCGAAGGGCGAGGCCACAGTCGGGCCGCATGGTTCGAGACGCGCGCGGTGCGCGCTCCTCACCATGAGGGCCGACGTCGAGTGCGCGGCCCTCTCCTCCGTCATTGCGAGCGAAGCGAAGCAATCCAGAATCTTTCCGCTGAGGGACTCTGGATTGCTTCGCTGCACTCGCAATGACGACTTGGAGGGAACTAAGGCTCCCACAAACTTGCTAGCTCGCGGATGTTTCCAAACTCGCGAGCAGAGCAGCGTGAAGACAATTTACGCCTCTCCCCGCAGCCAGGCCTTCACCTTCTGCAACAGCCCATGAGGCAGCTCGCCAACTGACGCGGCTTCGGCGGGCGTCAGCGTCTGCAAAGCTACATCGATGTCGTCGGTTGCTGGCGCCGGCTCGGGCACCGGCGTAGGCTCAAGCCCGGCCGCCGCGAGCGCGATCGGACCGACCTGCACCAGGAACGCGCGCTCATATTCACGCGACAGGCGCGCGAGCGCATCCTCCAGCGTGAGCCAGTCGACCGCCTTGATGTCGTTCATCAGCTTGCGAACGGGACCGCCCTCGGCCTCCATGCGCCAGAAATGCACGACCTTGGAGCGCCCTCCCGACTGGTAGACGAGCGTGCCGAGGAATTCGTGGATGGCCACATCGTGGCCGGTCTCTTCCAGCACCTCGCGGTGCGCGGCTTCCTTCGGCGTCTCGCCGTCGTCGAGCTTGCCCTTGGGCAAAACCCATTCGTTGCGCTTGCGCTGGCGCACGACCGCAACCAGCGGCGGTGCGCCACGCCGCAGCACAATACCACCCGCCGCCATCACCGGCGCCCGCGCCATCACAACATTCCGTGTCGATCCAATCGGCCCGCCGACGATATAGGCTGCCGACGCGGCGGATTGAAGGCTAGTTCTTCTTCAACAGCGCTTGACCTGCGCGAATGCGGGTGCCCTCGCCGATGCCGTCGCAGAAGTTGAAATCACCCGGCGCCAGGATGATGATGGTGGAGCCGTGCTCGAACCAGCCGAGTTCCTCGCCCTTGGTCACGTTGACGTCGCAGGGGAAATTGACCGGGCCGCGAGTCTGCGCGTTCAGCACCATGTCGAGGAAGTGCAGGCGGATGCTCGCGACCAGGATCGCGGCGACCGGCACCAGCGTCACGGCTTCGCCGGTCGACAAATGCGTGCGGATCACCGCGCGCTCGTTCTTGCAGAACAGACGCTCGACCCGCTTCAGCGCGATCGGGTTGACGTTCCAGACGTCGCCATGGATCAGCGTGACGCGCTCGATATGTGCATCATAGGGCGCATGGAAGCGGTGATACATGCTCGAGGTCAACCGCAGCGTGACGAAGCTTCCGTTGCGGTGCTGATCCACGAGCGCGGAGTCACCGAGCAGGTCGAGCAGCGAATAGGGCGCGCCCTTGACCTGGAACAGCTCGGTGTCGGCGATCCGGCCATGGGCGCCGACGATGCCGTCCGAGGGGCTGGCGACAATGGAGGGGTCGGGATCAAAGGGCCGCAGCCCCGGCTTGAGTTCCCGGGTGAAACAATCGTGCAGACTCCTAAAGTGGGTCTTGCGCGCCTCCGATAGATCGAGGTCGGAAAACAGCTTCCACAGCGCGATCGAGAAGTCCCTGACGAGCGGGTTCTCGATCTTGGAGAATCGGCCCATGAAGCGGGTCAGGGCCGCGCGGGGGATGCGGTTGGTCAACAGGAAGTTGAGGTCTTCCTGCTGGGTGAAAGAGGCAATGAGGGCTTTGACTGTCATGAATCTGTCAGCTCGCAGTATTAGCGCTTGTTGTCATGGAAACGACACTCCCGATTCTCTCATTTTCCGTGGCCGCCGCAGCGTCCGCTGCCGCCGCCTTCCCGAAGATCAAAGCGCGGATCGAACTGTCCCGCGCCAAGCACCGGTCGCTCGCCGGACACTCCAAGATGTCGCGCCGGGTGGCCAAGCTGCTCCCGTTCTACGAGTTCGAGGGCGACAAGTACTTCGGCTGCGACGGCGCGCCTGATAACGTGGTGCAGCAGCGCAAGGACGCCTTCTTCCGCCTCGCCAGCCTTTACGCCGAGCGCTACCCCAAGGGCCGCGCGATGACGAAGGAAGCGGCGGAAAAGATCTCCGACCTGCACTTCACCGAAACCTACCGCGTGCCGTTCCAGTTCTCGCGCCTCGTCCGCGAGCATCTGGGCACCTCGACCTTCATGGAATCGTCCAGCGGCGTCACCGTCACGGATGTCGACGGCAACACCTCCTACGACCTCACCGGATCCTACGGCGTCAACATCTTCGGCAACGACTTCTACAAGGAGTGCATCGAGGGCTCCGAGAAGCGCGCGCATGCACTCGGACCCGTGCTCGGCCCCTACCACCCCGTCATCCTCGAGAACGTGCAGCGGCTCTGCCAGATCTCGGGCCTCGACGAGGTCTCGTTCCACATGTCCGGCACCGAGGCCGTGATGCAGGCGGTGCGGCTGGCGCGCTACCACACCAAGCGCACCCATCTCGTCCGTTTCGCCGGCGCTTATCACGGCTGGTGGGGCGACGTGCAGCCCGGCGTCGGCAACCCCATTCCCGCGCACGAGACCTACACCCTCGCCGAGATGTCCGAGAAGACGCTGCACGTGCTGCGCACGCGCAAGGACATCGCCTGCGTCCTGGTCAATCCGTTGCAGGGCCTGCATCCGAACGGCAACGCGCCCGGCGATTCCTCGCTGGTCGATTCCTCCCGCGGCGGCAACTTTGACCGCGCGGCGTATACCGAGTGGCTCAAGAAGCTGCGCGAAGTCTGCACCGAGCGCGGCATCGCGCTGATCTTCGACGAGGTCTTCGTCGGCTTCCGTCTCGCCGCCGGCGGCGCCCAGGAGTACTTTGGCGTCAAGGCCGACATGGTGACCTACGGCAAGAGCCTTGCCGGCGGCCTGCCGGTCGGCGTCGTCTGCGGCAAGAAGGAATTGATGCGCCGCTTCCGCGACGATCGTCCCGCCGATATCTGCTTCGCCCGCGGCACCTTCAACTCGCACCCCTACGTCATGACGGCGATGGACGAGTTCTTGAGCCGCCTCGCCAGCCCGAACTTCCGTGCCATCTATGATGGGCTGGACGCTACCTGGAACGGCCGCGCGCAAAAGCTCAACCAGATGATGACCGACGCCGACCTGCCGGTGCGGTTCGCCAACTTCTCGTCGATCTGGACGGTGAAATACACCACCCCGTCCCGCTACAACTGGATGCTGCAATACTATCTGCGCGCCGAAGGCCTGTCGCTGAGCTGGGTCGGCACTGGCCGACTGATCTTCAGCCTGAACTACACCGACGCCGATTTCACCGAGGTCGCCGAGCGGTTCGTTCGCGCCGCCGAGAAGATGAAAGCCGACGGCTTCTGGTGGCACGACGGCGTGCTCACCAACAAGAATATCAAGCGGCAGATTTTGAAAGAGATGCTGGCCAAGCGTTTCGGGCGCTGAGGCTTTCTCACTCTTAACCCCGATCACCGCCCGCCCTTCTCCCTCGCCCCGCCCTTGTCCGCCGAAGCCTTGGCGAAGGCGGATGCGGGGCCGCGACGAGCTACGCTCGCGCTGAGAGGGTCGGGGTGAGGGGGAGTCTCCGCGCATGCGGTGAGAGTTGATCAACGATCCACTAGCAGCCCCCCCGCGGAGAGCCCCCCTCACCCGGCTTTGCGCTACGCGCAAATCCGACCTCTCCCCGCAAGCGGGGCGAGGTGAAGAGAGCGCTGGGCTCCGCTGAGTCACTTTAAAGGTATCCCCAAGACGTGGATGCCCGGCACGAGGCCGGGCATGACGTAACCATCAGACATCGGAGTGTTGTGTGAGAACAGCGCGCTCAGGCGTGCTGCTCTTCGAGCGTGGGCTCGGAGATCAAACCCAGCGTGTGCTCGGGGTTGAGGTGCAGGCCGGGATCCATCAGCTCGCCGCGCATCAGGGCGAGCGGCGCGCTACGATAGAGCATCAGGTCGTGGAAGGGATCGGTCAGGATCTTGGTCATCCAGACTAGGCCGGTCTCGACATCGCGGATGAAGAACAGGTGCACGGTGCGGAACAACAGACCGCCGCCGCCGATCACCAGCCAGATCTTGGCGACCTGCCGCATGAAATCGGTCGCGCTCGCCCAGGGCGTGAACAGGCCGAACAGCGTCGGATCGACAACCAGCACCAGCGGCGACAGCGCCCAGATCGCCATCAGCACCACTTTGCGCTGAAGGTTGTAGCCGACCTTGATGTCTTCCTTGTACTCGTGCGTCGCCTGGTTGATGTGGTCGTAATCGTGCGGCTCGAAGAAGAAGTGACCGGCCTGGCGCGAGGTCATCGACACCAGCCAGCCGACCAGCGCCGAGATCATGGGATCGACGAACAGCCAGACATAGGCGAAGAGAAAGCTCAGCGCGCTGACGAAGTGCAGGCTCTGATTGATGCGGCTGTGGTGATAGTAGCGATGGTCGTCCCAGCGCTGGATCCGCAGCTGCTCGAGATAATTCTTGATCATGCTCTCCCCCAAAATGCTTTCGGGTTCAGGATTTACAGGGATTCGATGTAGGCCGTGTGACATCATCATTTTGTCATGTGACGATGTGCAGCGGCGCGATGACGCACGTGTTACTCTCTCCCCTCATCCTGAGGAGCGCGGAACGCGCGTCTCGAAGGATGAAGGCCGAGCTGCATCAGCACGGGCCTTCATGGTTCGAGACGGCGCTTACGCGCCTCCTCACCATAAGGAGTGACGGTCAGGCTGCCTTGGCGACGTCGACCTTGCGGAAGCGCACCAGCGAGAAATGGCCGAGCGGCGGAATCAGGCGGCGCTCGGCGAGCTCGATGCCCTTGGCACCGGAGAGCCACTTCGCATAACGCGACCAGGCGAACTCGGCGGTGCGGAAGCCGAGCGGACGCACCACCGGCTGGAGCTTCTGCTCGATGAAGCGGCGCATGCCGGTATCGGCGCTGACGCGGGTGAGGATGATCAGCTCGCCGCCCGGGCGCAGCACGCGGGCGAATTCGTCGAGCGCCACTTCCGGGTTCGGCACGGCGGTGACGACATATTGCGCCATCACGACGTCGAAGGAATTGTCGGGGAATTCGAGCTTCTCGGCGTCCATCACCGCGAGGCCCTCGACATTCTTCAGATTGCCCTCGGTGACGCGCTGGCGCGCCTTGTCGAGCATCGCTTCCGAAATGTCGGTGCCGAAGATGCGCAGATGCGGCGCGTAGAGCGGCAGCGAGATGCCGGTGCCGACGCCGACCTCGAGCACACGGCCCCCGATCTTGTTGGTGGCCGCGATCGCGGCCTGCCGGCCCTTGGCGAACACGCCGCCGAACACGAGATCGTAGACGGGCGCCCAGCGGTCATAGGCCTGCTCAACCGTGCCACGGGTGAGGTCGAGCTGCTGGGTGCCGTCAAGGTTCATGATCTTAGCCATCGATGAGGTTCTCGCTGTGGGTCAAACGTTGCAGATCAGCCGCGCACCGGCCGCCGCGCCATGACCGGCGAGGCGCGCAGGATGCGGCTGGGCTGAAGTGAGGTGAGGTTTCCGACGAACTGCCGCGCGCTGTTTTCCCAGGAACGCTCCAGCGCGAAGTTACGGCAGGTCTCGCGCGACATGGTGAGCGCGCGGAGGCACGCGGTACGCAGATCATGGTCGATCGCGCCGATCGGATGATCGGCGATGACGTCCTTGGGGCCCGTCACCGGAAACGCCGCCACCGGCGTGCCGCAGGCGAGCGCCTCGAGTTGCACCACACCGAACGTGTCGGTCAGGCTCGGGAAGACGAAGACATCGGCGGCGGCGAGATGCGCGGTCAGATCCGCGCCCTTCTTCTCGCCGAGGAAGACGGCATCCGGATATTTCTTTTCGAGCGCCGCCTTCTGCGGGCCGTCGCCGACGACGACCTTGGTGCCGGGCATGTCGAGCGAGAGGAACGCTTCGAGGTTCTTCTCCACCGCGACGCGGCCCATGGTCATGAAGATCGGGCCCGGCAAATCGAGCTTGGCCGGGCTGTCTGGATGAAACAGCTCGGTGTTGACGCCGCGCGTCCAGAAGCCGAGCCGCTTGAAGCCGCGCTCGGAGAGCTCCTGCCGCAGCGAAGGCGTCGCCACCATGGTCATCGCGGCGGCATCGTGGAAGTGGCGCAGCACGGCATAGCCGACGGCATCAGGGATACCGGTCCGCACCGAGATGTATTCGGGAAAGCGCGTCGTGTAGGAGGTGGTGAAGGCAAGGCGGTTGCGGCGGCAATAAGCGCGCGCGGCCCAGCCGATCGGCCCCTCGGTCGCGATGTGCAGCGCTTCCGGCGCGGCCTTCTCGATCCGCCGCGCGATCTCCTTGCCGCTCGGCAGCGCGATGCGCAGGCCCGGATAGGTCGGTAGCGGCCAGGACCGAAAGCCGTCCGGGGTGAGGAAGTCGATCTCGACGTCGAGCGCCTTGGCCGCATTCGCCAGCGAGGTCAGCGTCCGGACCACACCGTTAACCTGCGGATGCCAGGCGTCAGTCGCGATTAATACCCGCATGGGGAAATCCCGAGAGTTTGATGATTCTCGGCTTAGGACCATCAACCACGGATATTTCAGGCGTGTGACGTCACAGAAGTGTCGGCCCGCTGTTTTGTTGGTTAACGGGTCCGCGCCGCCACGAAACCGTCATGAAACAAATCCTTTCCGCCATGAAACCGTTTTCGGTTTTCCGCGCAAAGCTCCCGAAACGTTTTGTCGTTAGTGATTTGGGCAACGGAGCACCGAAACGGTGCCGCGGTGGTCAAGAAACACCGATCAAACAGGGGCGATCAATGATCAATCTGGACACGTTCAAGACGTATTCGTGCGCCGTTGCGCTCAGCGCCGTCGCGATCTCCGCAATCGCATTTGCCGGTCCGGTGAAGGCTGCGCCCGTGCAGCTCTTCCCCTTCTTCCAGCCGCTGCCGCCGATGGCCGCGCCGCAGCCTTACCAGCCCTATCAGGCGACGCCTTACCAGGCCGCGCCGTCCGAGGATCAGGATGCGGTCGAGATGCCGGCGCGCTTCCGCCGCCAGACCGTCTCCTATGCGACGCGTGAGGCGCCGGGCACCATCATCATCGATACGCCCAACACCTATCTCTATTACGTGCTCGGCAACGGCCAGGCCGTTCGCTACGGCATCGGCGTCGGCCGCGACGGCTTCACCTGGTCCGGCGTACAGTCGGTGACCAAGAAGGCCGAGTGGCCGGATTGGACCCCGCCGCCGGAAATGATCGCCCGCCAGCCCTATTTGCCGCGCCACATGGCCGGCGGCCCCGGCAACCCGCTCGGCGCGCGCGCCATGTATCTCGGCGGCACCATCTACCGCATCCACGGCACTAACGCCCCCGACACGATCGGCAAGCACGTCTCGTCCGGCTGCATCCGCCTGACCAACGACGACGTCACCGACCTCTACTCCCGCGTCAACGTCGGCACCAAGGTGATCGTGCTGCCGATGACGGAACGCCGCGCGGATCTCGGCGCCGCAACGCGCTAACGCGACAGGACATTGTGACGCAAACGGCCCCGGAACCCACCGGGGCCGTTTTCGTTTGCATCATGCTCTCCGGGCGGCCTCGCCTGGAGAAGCACTGTTCGGAGGCGCGGATGCGATCACGCCTGCAAAGGTCGCCAGGTCCATGGCTGCGCTCGATCGTTGGTGCCGGCGCATTGACGCTGCTCCTGTCAGCGCCCCCTTCGCTCGCCCAGCAGCCGGCGAACGACGAGGCGGCCCAGCAGGCTTTCAACAATTCCTGTCGCACCTGCCACTCGGTGAAGGATGGCGACAATCGCCTCGGTCCCAATCTCAGCAAGATCGTGGGACGCAAGGCCGGCTCGCTGCCGGACTACAACTACTCTCCGTCGATGAAGGACGCCGGCTTCGTCTGGGACCGGGACAAGCTGACCCGCTTCATGGTCAAGCCGGATGAGGTCGTGTCCGGCAACAAGATGCAGCCCTATGGCGGCGTCTCCGCGGAGGACGCGGCTAGGGTGGTTGCGTATCTGCAGGCGACATCGGGTTCACAGTAGCGGGCCACGGTGCACCGCTGCATTTTGGTTTGCGATGCGATTGCGGCGCATCCTTCGAGACGCCCGCCTCCGGCGGGCTCCTCAGGATGAGGGCGGAGTGCGTGGCCGCAAATCTGTCCACAGTGCTTGCACCACGTCATGGATGCCAGTTAGCCTCATCCTGAGGAGACCGCGAAGCGGTCGTCTCGAAGGATGGGGCGGGCACGATGACAGAAGGCGCGTACCTCTACATTCTCAGATGCGTCGACGGCAGCTATTACATCGGCACGACGCGCACCGAGCTTGAGCTCAGAATCGCGCAGCACAACGCTGGCACGTTCGGCGGCTATACGAAGTCACGCAGGCCCGTGACCCTGGTCTTCTCGCAATGGTTCGACCGGATTACCGACGCGATCGAATGCGAGCGCAAGCTCAAGAAATGGAGCCGCGCCAAGAAGGAAGCCTTCATGCGCGGAGATTTTGCCGAGCTGCATGAATTGGCAAAGCGCGGATCTCATCATCCTTCGAGACGCCCACCCGCGGCGGGCTCCTCAGGATGAGGGCGGAGTGCGCGGCTCGAGGTTTTCCTCGAAGGACCTGCACTAACCTACGAAGCGCTAGTTAGCCTCATCCTGAGGAGCGCGCTCTTGCGCGCGTCTCGAAGGACGAGGCGTTCACACCGGCGGAAGCCGCTTACCGCTTACCGCGCCCGCCGCCGCTCCGCGATCAGCCTCAGCCATGCCGCTGAATGAAACGCGCTCATCAGCAGATACATCGGCACCATCCCACTCAGCACGGAGCCGTACCCGGCGGCACACAGCATGTCCGCCGGGCCGCCGAGCACGGCCGTCAGCACGGCCATGATCGCGAAGGTCGGCGTCGCCGCCAGAGCCAGCCATCTGGCGAGGTGGCGTGCGGCCACCACGCCATCGCGGCTCGCGCCGGTGGCCACGTTGGCGGGACTAGTCACGGCCTTCCGCGGCCTCGTCGCGAAAGGCCTTCTCGCCGGCCGTCGAGATCTCGACCCATTTCTTGTCGGGCGCAGCGCCTTCCGCGTAGCTGTCGTGCCAGTTCCACCATTTGTAGGTCGGCGTCTGCGGATAGCCCTTTGGCGAGTCCTCCCAGACCTCCTGGCGGCCGAGCGGCGTGATGTCGAGATAGTTCCAGGTGCCGCCCATCTGCTCGTCGCCGCGGCTCTTGATGAAGTAGGTGCGGAAGATGCGGTCGCCGTCGCGGTAGAACACGTTGGTGCCGTGCCATTCGTCGACGCCGAAATCGGCGTCGAAACTGTCGGTGACGGTGACCCAGGGCATGGTCCAGCCCATCCGCTGCTTCAGCCTGATGATGTCGGCCTGGGGCGCGCGCGAGGCGAACACGAGCGTGGTGTCGCGGGCGTTCAGATGCGAGACATGGGCGACCTGGTCGGCCACCATGGAGCAGCCCCGGCAGGCTTGATCGGGCCAGCCGAGCACGCCCGGCTCGAAGAAGGCCCGGTAGACGATCAGCTGCCGCCGGCCCTGGAACAGATCCACCAGACTGATCTTGCCGCCGGGCCCCTCGAACGCATAGGTTTTGGTGACTTCCATCCACGGCATGCGCCGGCGCTCGGCGGCGAGGGCGTCGCGGGTACGGGTATGCGCCTTTTCCTTCACGAGCAGTTGCTGACGGGCGGCCTCCCAGTCCTGCGGCGACACCACCGGCGGTGTTTGCATGGCGGCCTGTCCGTTAGTTCCTGCGTTGTCTGCTGATGTCATCATGGCTCTCCATTCCTCTTGCCCGGGCGGTCATTCCGCGTCGCGCTACGACGGACGCGGAACCGCTCGACCCTCACCGCACATTGTCGGTCGTCAACGATTTCTGGCACCAAGCGGTTGCGCGGAGGGAGTAACAAGTGTGGCGGGATTTGAATGGACTCGCTGATCACGGCCGCCGCGCGCGCGCTTGAGGCCGGCGATCCGCTCGGCGCGCTGAACCGCGTTGCGCTGCGCAACGATGCACCGTCGCTGGCGCTACGCGGCATCGCGATGGCGCAGCTCGGCGATCTCGCGAAGGCGAAGACGCTGCTGCGGAGCGCTGCGCGCGCGTTCGGTCCGAGAGAGGCGGTGGCGCGCGCAAGATGCGTGGTGGCCGAAGCCGAGATCGCGCTCGTCTCGCGCGACCTGAGCTGGCCGGTGAAAACGCTCGCAGCGGCCCGCGCGACGCTCGAACAGCACGGCGATCTCGCCAATGCAGCTCATGCAGGCCACATCGAGGCGCGCCGCCTCCTCCTCGTCGGGCAGCTCGACGAAGCCGAGCGCACGCTGGCCGAGCTCAGCCCCTCCCCGCTCCCGCCTGCCTCTCAGGTCGTCCGCGAGCTCGTGGTCGCCGGCATCGCCATCAGACGACTGAGAGCGAAAGATGCGCGCGCGGCGCTCAACCGCGCGGCTCACGCAGCGCGGCAGGCGAAGATCCCGGCGCTCGTGGCCGAGGTCGACAACGCGAACCTGATCCTCGACACGCCGGCGGCGCGCCTGATCGCGCGCGGCAGCGAGCATCCGTTGTTGCTCGGGGAGGTCGAGAGACTGGCGACCTCGACGGCGCTCGTCGTGGACACCTTTCATCATGCCCTGCGCAGGCAAGGCCGCGTCGTATCGCTCGGAACGCGCCCGGTGCTGTTCGCGCTCGCCCGCCTCCTGGCGCAGGCATGGCCCGCCGATGTCTCGCGAGAGGCGCTGATATCAGGCGCGTTCCGGGCGAAGCACGCCGACGAATCGCATCGCGCGCGGTTGCGCGTGGAGATCGGGCGGCTCCGCACCCAGCTCAAGCCGCTGGCCGACATCAGCGCGACGAAGCAGGGTTTTGTGCTGGCGCCGCGCAAGACGCGCGACGTCCTCGTGCTGGCACGTCCCGTCGAGGAGAAGCACGCCGCGGTGCTCGCCGTCCTCTCCGACGGCGAGCCCTGGTCAAGCTCGGCGCTCGCGCTGGCGCTGGGGACGAGCGCCCGCACCGTGCAGCGGGCCCTCGAAGAGCTGGCGCGGTCGAACAAGGTGCAATCGTTCGGACACGGCCGGGCACGGCGCTGGATGACCCCGCCCGTCCCGGGTTTCCCGACAGGCTTGTTACTCCCCGGACCGCTCCTGAAGGCGTAAGTTGGATCACATCAGAGGGATCAAGCACATGAAGCGTTCCGCCGCCGAGATCGTCAGGGAGTACGGACCTTTTGCGGGTGTCGAGGCCGTGCATGGCGTCACCTACGACGGCACCCATGTCTGGTTCGCATCCGGCGACAAGCTGAATGCGGTCGATCCGGCCAACGGCAAGATCGCACGCTGCATCGATGTCGCCGCGCATGCGGGGACGGCGTTCGACGGCCGGCACCTGTTCCAGATCGCCGAGGATCGCATCCAGAAGATCGACGCCGCCACCGGCAAGGTGATCAGCACGATTCCGGCCCCGGGCGGCGGCGGCGATTCCGGATTGGCCTGGGCGGAGGGCTCGCTGTGGGTCGGTCAGTATCGCGAGCGCAAGATCCATCAGGTCGATCCGGAGACGGGAAAGATCCTCCGCACCATCGAAAGCAAGCGCTTCGTGACCGGCGTCACCTGGGTCGACGGCGAGCTCTGGCATGGCACCTGGGAGGGCGAGGAAAGCGATTTGCGGCGGATCGATCCCGAGACCGGCAAGGTGCTGGAGCAGCTCGACCTGCCCGCCGGGACGATGGTGTCAGGATTGGAGTCCGACGGCGGCGACCGCTTCTTCTGCGGCGGTGGCGATCGCGGCAATGTGAGGGCGGTTCGCCGCCCGCGGCGCAGCTAAGGTGCGCGATGACGGATGCGCGGCACCGATGCTGCCGCAACCGTTAATCTGTTCGCCCCAATTCCACCCCACCGGTGCGCTCTAGCGCCCCCCTCGCCTGCCCTGTAGACTTCCGACCCTGGGTGGCTTGGGGGATTGATGCGACTGACGCTGAACTTGAAGACTGTCCTGATCGCCGTGGCGGTGCTCGCGGCGTCGTTTTTCGTCAGCCTGAAGGCGATGGACTGGCTGTCGCCGCGCGCGGCGACGACTGCGCCGCCGGTCGCGCAATTGCCGCCGCTGCCGCCGGTCGCGAAGAGTTCGATCGTGGTGGCGCCGGTGGCGATCGCGATATCGGCGATCCGCGAACAGGCCGAGAAAGCCGCGCCGCGCAATTTCGCCGGCAAGGCCGATAATCCAATCTCGCAGATCCTGGAGAATGCCGACATCGGCTGGTCCGCCGTGCGCGGGCCGATGGCGGCTGCCGGCGACAAGGACGTGCTGACGATCTCGACGCCGCTCAATGGCAAGCTGAACGTGACGGGCTCGCTGTCGTCGAAAGCCACCGGCGCGCTCGGCGACGCGCTCGGCAGCGTGCTCGGCGGCGACGCAGCGAAACGGATCGGCGCGGTCAACATCAAGAATTTGAACGCCAGCGCCGAGATCAAGGGCAACGTGGTCGTCACCTCGCGCCCGAAGCTCGCGGCCAATTGGCATCTCGAGCCAAATCTCGGCGCCCAGGTCAATCTCGGCGACACCAACCTCAACGTCTCCGGCGCCAAGGTCAACGTGCCGGCGCAGGTGAAGCCGCTGATCGACAAGAATGTCGGCGAGCAGATCAACATCGTCTCCGAGCGCATCCGCAACGATCCCTCGCTGCGCGAGAATGCGAAGCTGCAATGGGCCAAGGCCTGCCGCTCGATCCCGCTGCAGGGCTCGGGCTCCTCGGCCTCGCTGCCGCCGCTCTGGCTCGAGATGAAACCGACCCGTGCCATCGCGGCGCAGCCGCGCGTCGACGCGCAGAACGTGACGCTGCTGCTCGGCCTTGAGCTCGAGACGCGCGTGACCTCGACGTCGACCAAGCCGGACTGTCCCTTCCCCGACAAGATCTCGATCGTGCCGCCGACCGGCACCGGCGTGAACATCGGCGTGCCGATCGACGTGCCCTTCACCGAGATCAACAAGCTGATCGCGGCGCAGATGGTCGGCCACACCTATCCCGAGGACGGCTCCGGCCCGGTCGACGTCACCGTGAAAGGCGTCAACGTGGTGCCGTCAGGCGATCGTCTCCTGATCTCGCTGCTGGTGCGTGCCAAGGAGAAGAAGAGCTGGCTCGGTCTCGGCGCCGAAGCGACCGTGCACATCTGGGGCCGGCCGATGCTCGACCAGGCGCAGCAGACGCTGCGGCTCGCCGACATCCAGCTCGCGGTGGAATCCGAGGCCGCCTTCGGCCTGCTCGGCGCGGCCGCACGCGCGGTGGTGCCGCAGATGCAGCAGGCCTTGGTGCAGAAGGCGACGCTCGATCTGAAGCCGATCGCCGCCAATGCGCGCGAGAAGATCGCGGCCGCGATCGCCGACTACCAGAAGAGCGAGGATGGCCTCAAGGTCGACGCCAAGATCGACAGCCTGACCCTCGCCGACATCGCCTTCGATTCCAAGACGCTGCGCATCGTCGCCGAAGCCGGCGGCTCGCTGAACGTCTACGTGACGAAGCTGTCGGGGATGTAGCGCGTCTTCACTCGCCGGACCCGCGCGCGTCGCTTGCGCCGCTGGCATTCTCGTCGGAGGATGCTAAGCTGTTTCTCGCAACCTCGAACGAGGTGCTGACAGCACTGCAGGGGACAACGCGAGGACAACATGGAAGCCGGCATGGTCACGCCTGCGCCGGCGCTGGTGCGCTTTTCCGGCATTCAGAAGACCTACGATGGCGAGCACCTCGTGGTGAAGAACCTCGATCTCGAAATCAGGAAGGGCGAGTTCGTCACCCTGCTCGGTCCGTCGGGCTCGGGCAAGACGACCACGCTGATGATGCTGGCCGGCTTCGAGGTTCCAACCCATGGCGAAATCTACCTCGCCGAACGGCCGATCAAGAACGTGCCGCCGCATAAGCGCGACATCGGCATGGTGTTCCAGAACTATGCCTTGTTCCCGCACCTGACGATCGCGGAGAATATCGCCTTCCCGCTATCCGTTCGCAACACGGCCAAGGCCGAGGCGCAGGAACGCGTCAACGCGGCGTTGCGCATGATCAAGATGGAAACCCTGGCGCACCGGCGGCCCGGGCAGCTGTCCGGCGGTCAGCAGCAGCGCGTGGCGCTGGCCCGCGCGCTGGTTTTCAATCCGCAGCTCGTGCTGATGGACGAGCCCCTGGGCGCCCTCGACAAGCGCCTGCGGGAGCAGATGCAACTGGAAATCAAGCAGCTGCACGAGACGATGGGCATCACCGTCGTCTACGTCACCCACGATCAGAGCGAAGCGCTCACCATGTCGGATCGCATCGCCGTGTTCAACGACGGCATCGTGCAGCAGATCGACCGGCCCGACGCGCTGTACGAGCATCCGGTGAACAGCTTCGTCGCTCACTTCATCGGTGAGAACAACGTGCTGTCCGGCACCGTCGAGACGATCGAGAAGGACTATTGCCGCGTCACGCTGGCTGGTGGCGGCGCCGTGACCGCACGGGCGGTCAATGTATCCGGCGCGGGCGCGTCGACCTCCCTGTCGGTGCGGCCGGAGCGGATCGCCATCATCCCGGACGGCACCTCCAGCGAGGGACCGAACCGGCTGCCGGCGAAGGTGCAGAACACCATCTATCTCGGCGACCACGCACTGGCCGTGCTCGATGTCGCCGGCAACGGGGAGTTCATGGTCAAGCTTCAGCCGGGGACGCATGACGGATTGAGACATGGCAGTCTAAGATCTGGTGAAAGCGTATTCATCACCTTCCGTCCCGAGGACTGCCTGGCCCTCGATCCCGTCTGATCCGGACCGGCATCGATCAACCTCAACGCAACGCAGATGAAGAAGGAACAAGGACCATGCTGAAGCGCAAGACTGGCAAGATTGCTCTGGGGTTCGCCGTGGCGTTCAGCGCCAGCGCCGCGCTGGCCACGGTCGCGCAGGCGCGTGACCTCACCGTCGTGTCGTGGGGCGGCGCCTATCAGGATGCCCAGAAGAGGGTCTATTTCGAGCCGTTCAAGAAAGCAGCCGGCGTCGCGATGAACGACGAGTCCTGGGACGGCGGCGTCGGCGTGCTGCGCGCCAAGGTGCAGGGTGGTGCCGCCACCTGGGACCTCGTCCAGGTCGAGAGCGACGAACTCGCGGTCGGCTGCGAGGAAGGCCTGTTCGAGAAGATGGATTATTCCAAAATCGGCGGCGAGGCCGCCTATATACCGCCGTCGGTCAATCCCTGCGGCGTCGGCGCCATCCTCTACGATTTCGTTCTCGGCTACGACAAGGACAAGCTGAAGGACGCCCCCAACGGCTGGGCCGACTTCTTCGACACCAAAAAGATTCCGGGCAAGCGCGCCTTGCGTCAGGGCCCGAAGACCACGCTGGAGATCGCCCTCATGGCCGACGGCGTCGCACCGAAGGACGTCTACAAGGTGCTGGCGACCGACGAGGGCGTCGAGCGCGCGTTCAAGAAGCTGGACACCATCAAGGGCGACATCGTCTGGTGGAAGGCCGGCGCCCAGCCGCCGCAATTGCTCGCCTCCGGCGAGGTGGCGATGACCTCGGTCTACAATGGCCGCATCGACACCGCGAACAAGAACGACAAGAAGAATTTTGGCATCGTATGGGACGGAGCGCTCTTCACCCTCGACAGCTGGGTCATCCTGAAGGGCAGCCCGAACAAGGACGCGGCCTACAAGTTCCTGGACTTCGCGGGCAAGGCGGAGAACCAGTCAAAGCTGTCGCAGAACATCGCCTATGGCACCTCGAACAAGGACGCAGCCGCCCTCCTCGCGCCCGCCGTTCTCAAGGACCTGCCGACAGCGCCTGACAACATCAAGAACGCGGTCGAGATCAACGTTGGCTTCTGGCTCGAGAACATCGACCGCCTGACCGAGCGCTTCAACAAATGGGCCGCGAAATAGCGCGCCCCACCAGGCTCGACCAATGACGGCCTCGCTCCTGACCGGCGCCAATGCGTCGACCGAGGTGCCGCTCAAGCGCCGATTGCGGCGTGCGGAGCGGACACGTCAGGTCAAGGCATTGGCGCTGGTGCTGCCGCTTCTCGTCTTCCTGCTCTTCACCTTCGCAGGCCCGATCGCCGGCATGCTGTGGCGCGCGGTCGATGACCGCGAGGTGCGTCAGGTTCTGCCGCAAACCATCGCTGCTCTCGCCAGCTGGGAAGGCAAGGACCTGCCGGATGAAAAGGCCTTTGCAGCGCTGGCAAGCGACATCCTGGCGGCGCGCGCTTCCGGCATCATCGCCATCGCGGCCAAGCGGCTCAATTACGCCCTGAACGGTTTTCGTACGATCCTGACCAGCACGGCACGTAATCTGAAGGCGCAGCCGGAGCCCGGCACCGCCAGGGAGACACTGGGCAAGATCAACCCGGCCTGGCGCGAACGGGCCACCTGGACGACGATCAAGGATGCCGGTGGCCCGGTGACCGGATTCTATCTGCTGGCGGCGCTCGACCTGACGCGGAACGTCGATGGTGCGATCGTCGCGGCCGCATCAGACCAGGCGATCTACCGCAACGTCTTCGCCCGCACCTTCCTCATCAGCTTCAGCGTCACGGTACTCTGCCTGATCCTCGGCTTCCCGGTCGCTTACCTACTGGCAACGCTGCCGCCGGGCCGGTCGAACCTGCTGATGATCTTCGTCCTGCTGCCGTTCTGGACGTCGCTTCTGGTCCGCACCTGCGCCTGGATCGTCTTGTTGCAGAGCAAGGGCGTCGTGAACGACAGCCTGCACTGGCTTGGCATCATCGACGAGCCGTTGCGGCTGATCTACAACCGCTTCGGTGTCTGCGTGGCCATGACCCACGTTCTCCTGCCGTTCATGATCCTGCCGCTGTATAGCAGCATGAAAGCGATCTCGCCTGCGTACATGCGTGCCGCCGCCTCGCTCGGCGCGCCACCGACCACTGCCTTCCTGCGGATCTACCTGCCTCAGACCCTGCCCGGCATCGGCGCGGGAAGCCTGCTCGTCTTCATCCTGGCGCTCGGCTACTACATCACACCGGCCCTCGTCGGCGGCGCCGCCGATCAGATGATCAGCTACTTCATCGCGCTCTACACGACCGAGACGGCCAATTGGGGCCTTGCTTCGGCGTTGGGAGCGGTGCTGCTGCTGGCCACTCTTTTGCTCGCTCTCGTCTACGGCAAGCTGGTGCAGGGGCAGCAGGTCACGGGAGGAATGAAGAATTGAGCGATCATTCTTCCCTCCGCACGCCCAGCCAGCGTATCGCGTGGACCGCGACCATCGTCATCTCCACGCTGGTGTTCATCTTCCTGATCGCGCCGATCCTTGCGATCATGCCGCTGTCCTTCAGCTCGGGCTCGTACCTCACCTATCCGCTGCCGGGCCTCTCCTTGCGCTGGTACGACGACTTCATCAATTCGCCGCGCTGGATGAATTCGCTGAAGAACAGCATGATCATCGGCGTCGCCTCGACCCTGCTGTCGATGGTGCTTGGCACGCTGGCTGCGCTGGGGCTGGCGCAGTGGAAGAGCCGGTTCAAACCGCTCGTGCTGGCTTTCGTGCTGTCGCCGGTCGTCGTGCCCGGCGTCATCACCGCGGTCGGCCTGTATTTCTTCTTCGCGCCGATCGGACTGACCGGCAGTTATCTCGGCTTGATCCTGGCCCACACCGCGCTGGCGACGCCCTTTGTGGTGATCACGGTCGGCGCGACGCTGCAAAGCTTCGACACCAATCTGGCACGCGCCGCCGCCTCACTCGGCGCCTCGCCGCTTTATGCGTTCCGCCGCGTGATCCTGCCGCTGATCCTGCCCGGCTTGGCGTCGGGTGCGCTGTTCGCCTTCGCGACCAGCTTCGATGAGGTGGTGATCGTGCTGTTCATGGCAGGCCCGGAGCAGCGCACGCTGCCGCGCGAGATGTTCAGCGGCATTCGCGAGAACATCAGTCCGACCATTACGGCGGCGGCGGTGATCTTGACGACAGTATCGGTCATCCTCCTCGCGACTTTGGAAGGCCTGCGCCGGCGCAACGAACGGCTCAAGGGCAGCAGCGCCTGAAAGGCGTCTTTCTTCCTTCTCCCCTTGTGGGAGAAGGTGGCGCGAAGCGCCGGATGAGGGGTTACCTCCGCAAGTACGAATGCAAGATGGGTACGTGCGGAGAGAGACCCCTCGCCCGTGGGGGGGGGCGCCGGCGCGCCCCCCCCAACCCCCCAAAGGGGGGGGAGAAAAAACCACAGGAAGCCGCGGGGGGCGGGGGGCGGGGGGGGG
>NZ_JBVVPO010000007.1:111721-194130 GCF_055811795.1 Bradyrhizobium sp. MI1.7 | reverse complement strand
GGGGGGGGGGGGGGGGGGGGGGGGGGGGGGGGGGGGGGCGCGGGGGGGGGGGGGGCCCCCCCGGGGGGGGGGGGGGGGGGCCCCCCCCCGGGCGCCCCCCCCCCCCCCCCGCCGAATGCAAGTTTCAAAAAGTTCCGACGCTCCATGACATGTCCTCTAGGCTATCGAGCAAGTGATGCAGAGGGAGTGTCGCGGTCACGACATGAACGAAAGCTGAATCGCATCTTCAGGTTCATGACATGGGTGTCAGGGACAAGCGGGCTACGGCTACGCTCCAAACTCCTGCGCGAGCACCAGCGTCTCGCGCGTGCGCTTCACGTCGGGCCAGCCGCGATTGAAATCGGCGACGAGCAGCTTCAACGCATCGCCCCTCAGCATCGCAGCCAGCTTGGCCTCGTCATCGAACTGATACATGGCCTGATGCAGCGAGGGATCGTCCAGGCTCCAGAACCGCCAGGCCTTAGCTACGCCGAACGCCTTCACCGCGTCGGGCACATGCGCGGTCTCGTACCATGTGTCGAAGGCGGCGCGCTTGCTGGCGTCGGTGACGGTCGCGCGAACGACGAAGTAGGCAGCAGGCATGTGTTTCCTCCTGTTGTTTGGCCGCAGCATAGACGGTTATAGTCGCGGCAACAAAAAGCCCGCGCGACGGAACATTCGGATCGCGCCGATGGGGGAAGGAATGGCCATGCGCAGGATCATCACGGGCCTCGTTGCGATCACCTGCCTGTGGCCCACGGCCTCGCTCGCCGAAATCGTCCGCTTCGACATCCTCGCGCGCGAGCCCGCCTTTGCCGGGCGCAGCTTTGGCGATGTCGGCACCTATGAGCGCATCACCGCGCGCGCGACCTTCGCGCTCAACCCGTCCGACGATCGCAACGCCGTCATCACTGACCTCGCGCTCGCGCCGCGTAGCTCCGACGGCAAGGTGGCAGCCACCGCCGACGTCGTCATCCTGCGGCCCACCGATCCCACTCACGGCAACGGCACGCTGCTGCTCGAGGTGCCCAATCGCGGCCGCAAGCTGGCGCCGCAATTGTTCGACGATTCCGCGCAGCCCGGCGCCAACAATGCCGACAAGGCCGAGGACGCCGGCATCGGCTTCCTGCATCGCCAGGGCTTTACGATGGTCTGGGTCGGCTGGCAGGGCGACATCCCCTCCAAGCCCGGCCAGATGGCGATGACGGCGCCGGTGCTGAAGACCGTCACCGGGCCTGCGCGCGAAGAGGTGGTCTTCGACAACACGACCAATCCCGCGCGTGCGACGCTGACCTGGCCGGCGACCGACGCCGCCGACCTCAAGGTCTCCGTGCGCGCCGCCTGGGCCGATGCGCGGCAGGCGCCTTCCGGCCTCCTCGCAAAGCTCGTCGATCCCGTGACGGTGGAGATCACCCGGCCCGATGGTTTTGATGCCGGCGCGCTCTACGAGATCACCTACACCGCGCGCGATCCTGTGCCGCTCGGCATGGGCTATGCCGCCGTGCGCGACGTCGTCAGCTTCCTCCGCCACGACGAGACGCAGGCGAACCCACTGCTGAACGGCCTGCATCCCTCCGTCAGCCGCGCCATCGGCTTCGGCGTGTCGCAATCCGGCCGCTTCCTGCGCGACTTCCTCTATCTCGGCTTCAACGAGGACCTCCAGGGCCGCACGGTGTTCGACGGCCTGATGCCGCATGTCGCGGGCACGCGGCGGATGGCGACGAACGTCCGCTTCGGCCAGCCCGGCCGCAACCCGCGCCATCCGCAGGATCCGGCGTGGCAGGCTGATCTCTTCCCCTTCACCTATGCGAGCCTGAGCGATCCCTATTCCGGCAAGACCGACGGCCTGCTGCGCCGCTGTTCGCTCTCGGCGACGTGCCCGAAGGTGATGCAGACCGACAGCGAGCACGAATGGTGGGCCTCACACGCCTCGTTGCTGGTCACCGACCTCGCCGGCAACCACCTCGACCTCCCCGACAACGTCCGCGCCTACATGATCACAGGCACGCCGCATTTTGCCGAAGCCGCCGACGTGATGCGCAAGGGGTTGCCTGCGATGTCGCTGCCGCAAAACCCGATGCATGCGGGCATGCCTATGCGCGCGCTGCTCACCGACCTCAACGCCTGGATCAGCGACGGCATCAAACCGCCCGCAAGCCGCGTCCCCATGCGCGCCCACGGCACGCTTGTGCCGGCACAAGGCGCCGTGCCGATGGATATCCCCGGCCTGCCCTATGCCGGCATCCACACGCTCGCCGCCTTCTCCGACCAGAGCGTGCTGCCGCCCAAGGAGATCGGCCGCTATCCCGTGTTCGTGCCGAAGGCGGACAATGACGGCATGGCCATCGCAGGTATCCGCCAGCTTGCGTTGGCGGTGCCACGCGCGACCTACACCGCATGGAATCCGCGCGCACAAGGATTTGGCCCGACGGCGCTCTATCCGCTGCAAGGCGCGGTGGTGCCGTTCGCACCGACCGAGGCTGCGCGCAAGGAAGTGCATGATCCCCGGCTGTCGATCGCGGAGCGATATGCGGATGACGGGGCGTATGCGGCCGCGGTCCGGCGCGAGGCGGCGCGGCAGGTGGCGGAGCGGATTCTGTTGCCGGAGGATGCAGAGCGCGCGGTCGAGGCCGCGAAGCAAGGCAAGCTGGCGAAGCTCGGGCAGTGAGCGAAGCCCAGTGGCCCCGTAGGGTAGGCAAAGCGGAGCGTGCCCACCACTTCTATCGTCGGCCAAAAGATGGTGGGCACGGCGCAAGCGCGCCTTTGCCCACCCTACGGTCGCTGCCCGCGGAGAAAAAAAGTCTCACGCTGTCGGAACGCGCGCCCCTCATCCGTCCTATGCCTAGACAGCACGGAGACACCGCATGGCCAACCTCACCCTCACCACCTTCGATTGGGTTCCCGAGATGCCGCGCGGCTTCGTGCGCGACCTTCGCGTGCGCTGGGCGCTGGAAGAAGCCGCGTTGCCCTACCACGTCGCGAGCGTGCCGTTCGGCCCGCGGGACGCCGCGCATTTCGCGCACCAGCCCTTCGGCCAGGTGCCGTGGCTGACCGACGGCGACCTCTCGATCTTCGAGAGCGGCGCGATCCTGCTGCATCTGGGCGAACTCAGCGACAGGCTGATGCCCACCGATCCGCGCGGTCGCAGCGAGGCAAAGGAGTGGGTGTTCGCCGCGCTCAATTCGGTGGAGATGCCGGCCCTGCCCTGGACGATGTTCAAGTTCACCGGCAGTGACGATGGCTCGCCTGCCGTGAAATTCGTCGACGACTTCCTCAAGCTCCGCCTCAAGCACATGGAGACGGTGCTGGCCGGCCACGAATGGCTGGCGGGGTCCTTTTCCGTCGCCGACATCCTGATGTCGGACGTGCTGCGCGTCGTCGACAAGTTCGACGGCCTGTCGGAACACCCGGCTTGCCGCGCCTACGTTGCGCGCGCCACAGGCCGTCCAGCGTTCGCAAAAGCCCACGCCGACCAGATGGCGCATTTCGCTGCGGCGGATGCCAAACGCAGGGCGGATTAGCGCAAGCGTAATCCGCCAACGCATGTCTCAACAAAAATGGTGGGTTACGCCGCGCGAACTGCGCTTCGCGCAGTCGCGGGGCTAACCCACCCTACGAACTTCGCCTCACACCAATTTCAGCGGCGTGTCCTCAACCACGCGAAGATCGATCCTGCCGATCAGTTGCGCGCGAAGCGCCTCGGCACCGCGGATAGCCTCATCCGTCTGCCGCAACGTGCTGATGTTGGAGCCGAGAGAAACGATCCCGCCGAGCACCAGGGCAATCGATCCAAGGGCAGCGGTCTGCCCCGTCCCTAGCAGGCCGAGGATCGTGATCAGCAGCAACGCTGCACCGCTACCAATCGCGATCTTGGATGCCAGAATGTACTTTCGGCATCGCTCCGCGATCTCGGCAAGCCGCTCGATCCGCGTCTCAATGTCTGAAATCTCGTCGGTCGGATCGTCTTCGGTCATCAGCGACATGCGGCACTTGGGTTAAGAACCCGGATTTCGCTACGCTCCATCCGGGCTACTTGTCGTCACAACGGCAAATTGTCGTGCTTCTTCGCCGGCGTTTCCACCTTCTTGTCCTTCAGCATCGCCAGCGCCCGGGCGATCCGCTTGCGGGTCGAGTGCGGCATGATGACGTCGTCGATGTAGCCGCGCTCAGCGGCGATGAAGGGGGACAGGAAGCGGTCTTCGTATTCCTTGGTGCGCGCGGCGATCTTGTCGGGGTCGCCGATGTCACTGCGGAAGATGATCTCGACCGCGCCCTTGGCGCCCATCACGGCGATCTGGGCGGTCGGCCAGGCGTAGTTCATGTCGGCGCCGATCTCCTTTGAGGCCATGACGTCGAAGGCGCCGCCATAGGCCTTGCGGGTGATGATGGTGACCAGCGGCACCGTGCACTGCGAGTAGGCGAACAGCAGCTTCGCGCCGTGCTTGATCAGGCCGCCATATTCCTGCGCGGTGCCCGGCAGGAAGCCCGGCACGTCGACGAAGGTGACGATCGGGATGTTGAAGGCGTCGCAGAAGCGGACGAAGCGCGCGGCCTTGCGCGAGGCGTCGGAGTCGAGCACGCCGGCCAGCACCATCGGCTGGTTGGCGACGAAGCCGACGGTGCGGCCGGCGATGCGGCCGAAGCCGGTGACGATGTTCTTGGCGAAGGCATCCGCGATCTCGAAGAAATCGCCCTCGTCCACGACCTTCAGGATCAGCTCCTTCATGTCGTAAGGCTTGTTCGGATTGTCGGGGATCAGCGTGTCCAGGGACATGTCGACCCGGCCGATGTCGTCAAAGCTCGGCCATTCCGGCACGCCGTCGGTGTTGTTGGACGGCAGGAAGTCGATCAGGCGACGCATCTGCAAGAGCGTCTCCACGTCGTTCTCGAAGGCGCCGTCGGCGATCGAGGAGCGCGTGGCGTGCACCGAGGCGCCGCCGAGCTCTTCGGCGGTGACGACCTCGTTGGTGACGGTCTTCACCACGTCGGGGCCGGTG
This sequence comes from Bradyrhizobium sp. MI1.7, assembly GCF_055811795.1. Taxonomy (NCBI): domain Bacteria; kingdom Pseudomonadati; phylum Pseudomonadota; class Alphaproteobacteria; order Hyphomicrobiales; family Nitrobacteraceae; genus Bradyrhizobium; species Bradyrhizobium sp. MI1.7. The sequence goes on along the minus strand of NZ_JBVVPO010000007.1, from coordinate 189,154 downwards.
ACGAACATATAGCTGGTGTTCTTCACCATGAAGATGAAGTCGGTCATCGCAGGCGAATAGACGTCGCCGCCGGCGCAGGGGCCCATGATGACGGAGATCTGCGGGATCACGCCCGAGGCGAGCACGTTGCGGCGGAACACATAGGAATAGCCGGCGAGCGCCGCGACGCCCTCCTGGATGCGGGCGCCGCCCGCGTCATAGAGGCCGATGATGGGCGCCCGCGCCTTCATCGCCATGTCCTGAAGTTTCGTGATCTTCAGCGCATGGGTCTCCGACAGCGAGCCGCCGAACACCGTGAAGTCTTTCGCGAAGACAAACGTCTTGCGGCCGTTGACGGTGCCCCAACCGGTGACGACGCCGTCGCCGGGGATCTTGTTCTTCTCCATGCCGAACTCGGTGGAGCGGTGCTCGACGAACATGTCGAACTCCTCGAACGATCCCTTGTCGAGCAGGAGCTCGATGCGCTCGCGCGCGGTCAGCTTGCCGCGGGCGTGCTGCGCTTCGATACGCTTCTCCCCGCCGCCGAGCTTTGCGCCGGCGCGACGATCTTCAAGGGCGTCCAGGATATTCTTCATTTGCTCCCGCCAGTTCTTAGCCTAAATGCGATTGCCGGGGGTTCTAACACGGCATTTTGCGGGCCGGGAAGCCGCTTTCGGCGCCGCAGGGCTGCCTTGCCGCAGCGCCAAAGCGCAAGGAATTACAGAGTTTTGCCTGGGAGACGACGATGGATGAGATAACGGCCGAGACCGGCGCGGCGACCGGCGGCGTCAAGATCCTGCTGCGGCTGGAAGGTCTGACCCTGTTCACGGGCATGGTGATGCTCTACGCCTCCTGGGGCGGCTCGTGGCTGGTGTTCGCCCTGCTCTTCTTCGTCCCCGATCTGAGCTTCCTGGCGTACCTGGCCGACGCCAGATTCGGGGCGCTGGTCTACAATGCCGCCCACAGCTACATGGCGCCGGTGGCGCTGCTGACGCTGGGCTTCGGCTTCGCCTCGCCGCTCACGCTGTCCATCGCCATGATCTGGCTCGCCCATATCGGCATCGACCGGGCGCTCGGCTACGGCCTGAAATATTCGGCCGGGTTCGGCTTCACCCATCTCGGGCGGATCGGCCGCCAGAGAGACGCCTGAGGGGATTGCCGTCGTTTTGTCGGCCCCCACCGGTTGACCGGGCCGGCCGATTCAGGCTTGCTCCCCTTTACGATCAGGCGCCGAATGTTGCGTGAGCCCAGTCGGTACGGCGGCGGTCACCACGTCTGGCTGCAAGCATCACCCATGTCCGCCACGGTCGTCCCCCTGCCGCCGAACAGCCCGTCCGAAACCACCGACTTCCTGCGGCGAATGGCCAGCATGGTGTCGGGGCGCAACGGCGAGATGCTGCTGCGCGCGGCCGCGCTGATCGAATCGCTCAAGCAACGGGCGATGTCGGCCGAACGGCTGTTTCACGAGCAACAGGAAGAGAACAAACGCCTTGTAGGCCTGCGCGAGGCGACCGCGCTCGCCTCCGAAGCCATGGTCAGCCAGATCGCGACGCTGGGGACTCAGCTCGCCGAGTTAACCGCGGCCGCGGCGGCCGAGCGCGCGGCGTTCGACGCCGAGCGCGGCAAGCTGCTCGGCCTGATGCAGGATGCGGAAAGCCATATCGGCAAGCTCACCACCGAGCTCGACGGCTTGCGCGCCTCCGTCGACAGTTTCAACGAGACCGCGGTCTCCGTGCCGCTCGAGGTGCTGCGTCTGGCACGGACGCAGTTCGATGTCCTCTCCGCGGGCTTTGCCCGCAAGGGCGACGTGATCTCGGAGGCGATGAGCGAGATCGGCGGCTTTGCGATCGACGAGGCGCTGATGAAGAAGACGGCCGATAAGGCCTGAGGCATTTGAGGTCGTCATGCCCGGGCTTGTCCCGGGCATCCACGCTCTTTGGTGGTCCATCGAGAAGATCGTGGATGGCCGGGACAAGCCCGGCCATGACGCTGAAGCTGATGGTCCCGCGACAAATTGACAGCGCGCAGGCCTGTTGTTCTACTCCCTGAAAATCACAAGGGAGGACTTGATGCCGACGGCATTCCGCGTCGCTGCCACGCTCATCGCGCTCGGCGTTTCAACCGTGCTCGCCAACGCGCAATCCCTGCCGAAGGAAGTCGCCACCCGCGCCGAGATCTATCCGATCCCCTCGCTCACCCTCTCCGACCAGCAATTCCTCAGCGGCGATGCGGCGGCCGGCAAGCCGGTGACGGTCGCTGGCGAATTCCGCGTCGCCCAGGGCACCGGCAAGCTTCCCGTCGTGGTGCTGATGCACGGCTCGAGCGGCGTCGGCGCCACCACCGAGGCCTGGGTGCACGCTTTCAACGCCATGGGCATCTCGACCTTCGTGATCGACGGTTTTACCGGCCGCGGGCTGACGGTGGTGGGCCCGAACCAGGCCCTGCTCGGCCGGCTCAACCTGATCGTCGACATCTACCGCTCGCTGGAGATTCTTGCGAAGCATCCCCGCGTCGATCCTGACCGCATCGTGCTGATGGGCTTCTCGCGCGGCGGACAGGCGACGCTCTATGCGAGCCTCGATCGCTTCAACAAGTTCTGGAACAAGTCCGGCGTGCAGTTCGCGGCTTACATTCCCTTCTATCCGGATTGCTCGACGACGTATCAAAGCGACGGCGACGTCTCCGCACGCCCGATCCGCATCTTCCATGGCACGCCCGACGACTACAATCCCGTGACGAGCTGCAAGGCGTTCGTCGGACGGCTCAAGACGGCCGGGCGCGATGTGGTGCTGACTGAATACCCCGACAGCGCGCACGGCTTCGACAGCGGCCTGCTCGGCGTCAACACCGTTGCGGTGTCGGCCAACGCGCAGACCGTGCGCAACTGCCATATCAAGGAGGGCGACGGCGGCGTGCTGATGAACGGCGATACCAACGCGCCCTTCACCTACAGGGATTCCTGCGTCGAGCTGAACCCGCATGTCGGCGGCAACCCCGCGACCGCCGCGGAGTCGCGCAAGGCGGTGGAGGAATTTTTGCAGACGCTGTTCAAGCTGGGGTGAGACTGTCCGCCTCGCACGCGCTGCCGTAGGGTGGGCAAAGCGAAAGCGTGCCCACCAACTAGATGATGGTGGGCACGGCGCTATGCGCCTTTGCCCACCCTACGGCATCGCAATTTTGTCGCGAGCTCCTCGCGACGACGAGCCCTTACGGCTCGCCCGGCTTGAACGGCTCCTGCTTCTCCGGCGGCACCGTCTCTTCCGCCATGGCCAGCAGCATTGCGACCATCACGTAATTGCCGGCAACGGCGGTGAGATCGACGATCTGCTGATCGTTGAACACCTTCTTCGCCCGCGCGTAGGTCTCGTCGGAAACTTTCTTGGTCGTGGTGAGCTCGGTGACGAAATCGTAGACCATCGCCTCGTCCTCGGCCATTTTCGACGGGCGCTTGTTGGTCTTCAGCTCAGCGATGATATCAGGCGACAGGCCCGCCTTGGCCGCCAGCGGCGCGTGCGCGAACCATTCCACCTGCGAGCGCCACTGCCGTCCGATGATCAGGATGGCGAACTCGTTCAGCTTGGTCGGGACCGAGGTTTCCCAGCGCAGATAGTAGAACAGGTCGAACAGTCGCTGGCCAAGCACCGGGCTGCGGATCATCGGATTGTAGGGCCCGCCGATGCCGACGCTCGACACCTTCATGATCTGCTCGCCGAGCGGCTTCTGCTTGGCGTCGAGCTGGTCCATGGTGAGCTGCGGAAAGCGCGGCTCCTTGCTGGTGGCGGGTGCGGCAAACATCGTCGCGGCAAGCCAGCCGCCGGCGGCGGCCAACGTGAGCGACGACAGCCAGAGTGGCGTTGAATTCATTTGATCCTCCCGACCTTTTCTTTTGTTTGGTCGGAAGGATGCTAGCAGGTTCGTACGCGCCAGCTAGATCGCGCCGATCTCGGCAAGGCAGGCTTGCGTCAGCGGCATGCGCTCGCCGACGAGACGCGGCTCCTTGCAGTCCATGTTGAGCGCGAACACGGTATGCGCCTCGCCCTTCTCGGCCCAGCCGACCATCCAGCCAAGCGACGGCTCGCCACGCTCGGCGCCGAGCAAGCCGGATTTGGCGCGGATGACGCTGTCGCCGACCTTGGTCACCGGCAGGATATCGGCGACGAGATCCTGGCTGCGCTTGCCGATCGGCAGCGCGCGGCGGCGCAGCCGGTCGACGAAATCGATCTGCTCGACCGGGTCGATGCGCAAATTTCCGGTGAGCCAGAACTGGTCGATGCCGCCGCCGATATCGCGATTGCCGTAGTCGAACATGTCGACATACTTTTGCATCCGCTCTTGCCCGATCCGGCGCGCGATCTCCTGATAGACCGGCACGGCGCTGACCGCGATAGCGCTGCGCATCGTGTGGTCCTTGTTCCAGGCCTCGATCGGCCGCTTCACGCCGTCCCAGGGGAACACGTCCTTGTCGGGATCGGTGACCACGCCGGTCTCCAGCGCAATCAGCGAGTTCGGGATCTTGAAGGTCGAGGCCGGCAGCTTCGCTTCGCCGGAACGGTCCTTGTCGCTGGCGACGATCAGATAGTCCTCGACCTTGTAGCCGACGAAGGTGCCCGCCGTGCCGAGGTCGGTGAAGCGCTTTGCGAGGCTGTCGCGGATCTCGTTGCGCGGCGGCGCGACGTGGCCGAACGCGCGCTGCGGCATGGTGGCGGCTGCGGCGAGAAGGCCGAGGGTGGAACGGCGGGTCAGCAAGAGCAGTATCCGTTGGGCAATGAAGATGGCCGCGACCATGCAGCCGCTATCGTGGTGAAACGATGACAGGTTATTTCCTGAGCATGATCTTGTCGGAAAACCGCTGCACACTTTGCGCTAACGCGGCCCTTCGGGTCCGGATCATGCTCTACCGCCCCCGGCCCGACAGCCGCAGCACGAACACCAGCACTTCGGCGACGGCCTTGTAGAGGTCGGGCGGGATCTCCTCGCCGAGCTCGACCTTGGAGAGCGCGCCGGCCAAGATCTCGTTCTCTTCGATCGGAATGTCGTTGGCTTTGGCGATCTCGACGATCTTTTCGCCGATCGTGCCCTTGCCCTTGGCGACGACGACAGGCGCGTTGCTGCCCTTCTCGTAATGCAGCGCAATGGCGAGCTTGGATGGATCGCTCATGTGGCGCGATCCAGGAAGTGGCCGGCGCGGGCCGGTGCGGGCTGCGGCGGTGTTCCGTCGCGGACCAGGATGTCGCCGGGCTTGAGCTCGGCGCGCGTCAGGGCCTGGTTGAGCTCGCCGATGCCGGCGCGGAGCTGCTGCGCGGTCGCCGGCCGCTCCGCCCACATCCGCACAAAAGTCTTGTCGCCGTTGAGCGTGATCAGGGCGTGCACGGGGCCGGCCGGCTCGACATTGAGCGTGAAGCGCGCGCGCCAGGCGCGCTTGGCGGGATCAGAGGACTCATTGCCGCCATCGCGCGAGATCTCGAACTGCGCCATCGCGGTGCCCTGCGGCGTCGCAAAGGGAATCTCGAAATTCCATTGCGGCACAGCCGGGTCGATGCGGTGACCGCTGGCGTCGGTGCGATCGGGGAGCGAGGCGACCTGGAGCAGCGTCTGACGCGCGATCGCGGCATCGGTGTCGTCGAGCAGGCGGTGCACCGTTGCGGAGAGCGGCGTATCCGGCGCGAGCGATGGCGAGGCGATCGCCTGCGGCGCCGGCAGCGCGCCGCGGAACGGCGGCGGTGTCGCGCGCGCGGCGGCCTCGAAGAGATGGCCGTCGGGCACGGCCTTGTTGGAGCCGGGCACGTTGCCGATCAGGCGCGGCAGGTTTTGCGTGACCTCCTGAAGCAGGGCCGCGGCAAGGCCGGCGGACATGGTTCGCGGCATCGCGGCGTGCGGAGCGCCGCCGGCGATGTCGGCGAGCACAGCGGCTGCGAGATTGGCGCTGCGCGGCATCTGCGGCTGTTGGGCCATATCGGGCTCGGTTGACGGCGATGCAGCCTGACCCGGCACGGCGGCGACCTGCGGTTTCCCCGCCGTAGCGATCGCGGCGCCTTGCGCCTGTGGCGCGGCAGTCTCGAGCGTGGCCAATGTCTGGCGCAGCACCAGCAGCGCGGCCTTCAGGTCCGGCATTGTGCCGGAGGACGGCGTTGTGCCTGCGGCCAATGACGCCTCGAGAAACAGACCGGACTTCTGGAAGGCGGATTCGATATCGCCGCCGTCGAGGGCGGTGTTGAGCGGCGTCTGCTGCGCCAGCACGTCCAGCACCGCCTGCTTCAACCCCGCCGGCAGATCGCTGCCGGTGACGACGGAGGCGAGATTGGCGAACAACGGCGCCTGGCTGCCCTGTTTCGTGACCGCCTCGGCCGAAGCCACGGTGACGGCGACCTGCTCCAACGGTGTCAGCGTGTTGCGTGCGGTGGTCGCAGATGGCGCGAGCGACGGGCTGTCCACGAGCGAAGCCGCCCGCGGCATCAGCGTGATCTGGTCGGCCGTCGCCTCGCCTGCCCCGTTCATGATGGCGAGCCTGATGGTGCCGTCGTTCTGCGACACTGCGAGCTGGAGATTTTGCCCCGGTGTCAGCGACACCTCGGACATCACATCCATCGACAGATTGGCGATCGCGATCCGCACCAGATTGTCGGCCATCACGCTGACGACCCTTGCGTCCACGACGCTGCCGGCCTGGAGCACAAGATCGGGCGTTGCCGCATCAGCCACGGGGCTGGCGGCATTGACGGGAACGATCGAGCTTATCGGCGTCGGCATTTCAGGGGCCCGTGGAACGCTGGCCCCACCCTAAGGCCGCCCTCGTAAACCTCTCGTAAAGGACTAATCGAATGTATTGAATGATTTCCCACTGGGTTTCCCACTTCTTGGGGGCGGTTTCCCACGGGGTCGTTCTCGGCCTGTTTTTGGTCTGTTCTCAGCGCTTCACCAGCTTGATGGCGGCCTTGCGGCGAGCAGCACGCTCGGCCTGACGGCGCGCGATGTCGGCGTTCCACGCCTCGACCATCGCCTCATTGATCCGGGCCTTGTCGGCTTGCTCCATGTAGCGTTCCGGCTGGCGTAGGGACTTGTGGCCGGTGATGGTCTGCACGCCCTTGGAGTTAGCGCCCGGAAGCGCGGCGACCTCAGAGGCCCCGGTGTGGCGCAGGCCATGGGCGGTATAGCCCTTCTTCTGCTTCGGCATGCGGGCCCCAATCATGACCAGATGCGCCTTGATCGCTTGGCTCATCGACCGCCGGGTCGCCCACTTCCGACCCTCGGAGCTGACGAGGATGTAGTCCGACGTGGCGGTCTCCTCCTTCGCCTTGTCGAGCGCCTCGATCAGCACGTCCGGTAGCAGGTGGTAGGCGGGCTCCAGCACCATGCCCTTCCTGGTGGTCTTTTCCGGCCACACCTTGACGCCCTTGCCGTCGTAATGCTCCCACTTCATCCGCACGGCGTCGCCGCCGCGCTGGCTGGTGAAGTGCAGCACCATCCGGGCCAGCACGAGGTAATCGGGGGCCGTCTCGTCAAAGCGCTCGATCAGATCGTCGGGCCAGCGCATGTGCGGCTGGCAGTGAGTGTCCTTGTGCTTCTGATCAATCTCCAAGGTGGGGCTAGGCAGCTTGCGGATACCGAAGATCACGTTGTCCGGGTCGGCCGCGCGCGCCGCCTTCCAGATGTTGGAGAGCAGCGTGATGTACAGGTCCCACATCTGCGGGCTCGCCTTGTCCATGAGCCGCTGGGCGGCGTCGCCGTCAATCTCACTGCCGTACTTCGCCTTAACCCGGTCGAGACGCGCAAGGTAGTCCATCTCGCTGGCCATCCGCTCGGCGGCATCGCGGTTCACCTCCCGCAGCGGCTCATTGCCGAATTGCGCTTTCAGCTTGTCCAGCCGCCCGATGTAGATCGTCTGCGTGCCCGGCTTGAGCCCCGTGAAGCTGTCCGACACGCGATAGGTCTCAATCGCCTTGCCGATGGTGCCGGGCAGCGAACGGGCGAGCTTCACGCGCGGCGCGGGCTTCACCTTGTCCCGGTCGGCTTCCAACTTGCGCAGCTTGGCGCGGCAGAAGTCGTACTGGTGCTGAAACGCCTTGCTGGCTTCATCGACCGGCAGCGAGACCAGCTTGACACCAAACTCCTTCGGGAAACGGAAATACAAATAAGGCCGCCCCTTGGCGACCTTTCGGTAGAGATAGTCAGTCCTTTGGACTTCGACCCTTTGCAACATGTGCTTGCTCCAGTTCGCGCAGGCGTCGCAGCAAAGAACTCTCGCTCCCCGGCTCGTCCTTCAAATTGTCGAAGGCAGCATCCAGTTCACGACGATCCCAGAGTGAAGCCGTTCCCAGCTTCACTGGCGGCGGCATCTTCTCGGCATCGACCAGTTCATAGAAAAACCGGGTCGAAATCGACAGATAGGCCGCAGCCTGTTCGGCCCGCATGGCGCGCGGTGGGTATGACAGACCATCCGCCAATTTCCTGCCCACGAACGCACCCCCAATTTACGCGGGAACCCCGCCCAGGACGACGCTTAAAAAACTCGAAAAACCGCAACCATTTCAGTCCCTTGGACCCGGCGACCTCAGGCCCCCGCCTGGGCCGCGCCCTCGCTGGGCAAATCACCCCGCCCCGCCTCTGGGGCCGCCCTGGTGGGCCGTTTCCCGGCCCCTCAGCGGCAGCGGCAGCCATCGCGCGTTCGGCTTGCTTCGCTGCGGTCATCGCGAACTCCTCGGTCGCGTCGCCTTCTCTTGTTCGGCTATCCAGGCGAGCAACGTACTCCGGCGGCCACAGATAACTTCACCCAGCCGAAATAGCGGCATGCCTGAATGTGCAGCAAGATGGTAGACGCGCCGTCGTTTGCTCGGGGAGCCAAATATAAAGCGTGCGATTTCTTCTGCCCCTTCGAGCAAGTCGTCAGCGATGCAATCGTTATCCTGCACCTTCATGCCTCACTCCTACATGCGAAGAACATTGGCGACAGCTTGAATTGTTCGCTGGGTGATCCTTGTTCTTTCCCTGCGATCACCACGCGCCTCGGCGGATGACTGCCCCGGATGTTCACCGAACGAGATGGCGTCCGAGTGGATGAAGTTCAAAACCGAAATTCCGACAATCACGCTAGGAATAGGCTTCTCGAATTCAATCGAGATCCCGTACGTCTCGTTGAGGAAACGCTTTCTACCGAGAACGTGGCCGCGTGTGCCCAGAAGTCCGACCATCTTCGTAATATAGTCGGCCAAGCAGTCCTGCTTGGCCGCTGAAATCATCTCCTCGAGTTCGCTGCCGAACTCGCTCGTTTGCTTATTTCGCTTCGCTCTAAGCGCTCGGTATTGTGTAACAGCGGCAGGCGCGGTGCGCGCCGTATCGGCCATGTTAGCGGCGATCAACAAGTTCGCCGCGTCTGGTGCCGACATTTGCGCGGCCGAGGTTCCTCGCCCTGAAGTCCTGATGAGGCCGTGTTCACGAATAGCTCGTGCGATAGCGCCGACGCGCTCCGCATCGATCCCTTCCACAGCGGCTATGCCTGCCACCAACTGACTAAGTGTCGCCATGACGAGTACCCATCGGTAACCATTGCAAATGGAGGTAAACGCTGTCAAGCTCCCATTTGACGAAATTACAGATGGCGTCGGCCGAGCGGCAACATGAACCTTCAGGTCGTCTGCCGGACGGCTCACAGCTCACGGCATCTTCGCCGAGGTTCTGCCGTCAGCGGGAGCGTTCACATGAAGCCGCGCGACGCCAATGATATTCTGCGCGAGCAAGTACGCAGCAATGAGGTGCGCGCCGCGCCGTCGAGGCCCGCAAGCTGGAGCGACCGGCGGCTGATCTTGTCGAGTGCGGGATTTGTCCAGGGCTTCGTGCCGCCCGACTACGTCATCTTCGGTCTGTTGCAGCGGCGCTTTCTCTACAGCATCACCGGCAAAACCGGAGCAGGCAAGACCGCGATCCTGTTGTTGATCGCTGCGCACGTTGCGGAGGGCAAAAAGATCGTTGACCGCGACGTTGAGAAGGGCCGCGTGGTGTACCTCGCTGGCGAGAACGCCGACGACGTGCGGATGCGCTGGATCGCCTTAGCGCAGCAGATGGGCTTCGATCTGGAGACCCTCGACGTTCACTTCATCCCCGGCGTGTTCAAGATTTCGGAGATGCAGGACCATATCCGGACCGAGATCAAGCAGATCGGCCCCGTCAACCTGATCATCGTGGACACCGCCGCCGCGTACTTCGAGGGCGACGATGAAAACTCCAACACGCAGTTCGGTGACTATGCGAGGCGCACCTTGCGTCCGCTCACCACGATGCTCGGCGAGCCGTGCGTCATCGTAGCCTGCCATCCTGTCAAGAACGCCAGCGACGAAAACCTTATCCCGCGCGGTGGCGGTGCCTTCCTCAACGAGGTGGACGGCAATTTGACGGCAGCCCGCACCGCGTCAGGCGTGGTCGAGCTGCATTGGCAGGGCAAGTACCGAGGGCCTGACTTCGCGCCGATGCACTTCACGACGCGCACCGTCACCCACGAGCAGTTGAAGGACAGCAAAGGGCGGCTGATCCCGACCGTCGTAGCATCGCCGCTGAGCGAACGGGGCCACGCCGACATTGTCCAAGCGGCGCGGAGCCGTCAGGACGAACTCCTGGTCGCGCTGCGCGACGCGGCCAACCGGAAGGCGTCACAGATTGATCTGGCGCGGCACCTTGGCTGGAAGCTGCGCGACGGCAAGCCGCATCACGTCGCGGTCAAACGAGCCTTCAAGGAGCTGGAAAAGGACAAGCTCGTCACTGGGGAGCCGGGCCGTATCGACCTCACCAAGAAGGGGGAAAAGGCTCTGAACACCCTTCTTCAGAACACCCCCAATCTGAACACCCGATGTTCAGACCCTGAACACATCTGAACACGGGAGGCGGTGCAATGAGAAAACTCCATCAAATCGAGATGCTAATGCCTCTGAACATGTTCAGACCGCCTGTTCAGAACTGTTCAAAAGGGTGTTCGGAGGGAGGTCTGAACACACCTCCTCCTCCCTAGGGGAGGAGGTGTTCAGAACCACCGACCCTCGATAGTCAGGCGCGCGGGATCAGCAGGCAATGACAACCGCGAGAGGAGCGCGAACATGAACCTGTACCATTTCACCCATCCCGGCACCGTTCTCCGGATTGCGGCGGAGGGACTGAAGCCGAACGACGACGATTTCATGTCGGGCGGTCTGCCGGTGGTTTGGCTGACGCGGCAGCAGTCGAACGTCATGACAGCCGCCGATGTGGCGCACATGCACAGGATGGAGGTCGGTGATCTCAACAGGAAGGATGACGATCTGATTTTCGGCGGCAAAGCCCGTTTGACGGTGCGGCTGGAGCCTCAAAAGCGGCTGGTGAAGTACCGGGATTTTTTGCGGGATGGCGGTGCGCCGCTGGTCGATCCCGCGTGCCTGACGCAAACTGCGCTTACGCAATGGTACGTCTATCTTGGCGTCATTCCGCCGCGAAAGATCGACATCACCATGACTGTCGCACTGATTGTCGAATGCCTCGATCATCACATTCAGACCCATCCCGATGCGGACGCGCGTGAACGGTTCGCTGAACAGCGGGCGCAAATCGCAACGCTGCCGCCCGATAGGCTGGCGAGCTTTGATTTGAGAACAACTGGATGAAACAGATCGCCTATCGCCTGGAGGGCATCGCCGTGAACCGTCACGCTCGCAGATCGGAGCTGGCCCGCTACCGCCGGGAAACATCCGGCGCGCTGCTGACCTATTTGGTTGATGTCGATCAGCCGCTCGACGTGCCGATCCTAAAGAACGCCGCCCGCTCTTGGCTGGATGCTCTGCCGCGCCGGATGCGGTCCTGCATCGTGTGTTCGGGTCTGATATGGGAGCGGCAGCGCGTCGGCTGGTTGTTGTTGAGCGTGCCAGCGGTGCCGAAGCCGCCAGCAGCATCCGTGTGCGGGATCTGCATTGAGTGCGCCGACCTTCCGCTTGCGGCGTTGGAACGTGCTGCCACGACAGCGTTGCAGGCGGCGGTGCCGGGCGGTCGGTTCGCGCCGATGGAGGCGCGAACATGAAGCGGCCCAGCACTGAGCCACCATCAATTAGGCAGATCGCAAAGCAATTCGGTATCTCGCGCGCCGTGCTTTGGCGCGCGCAGCAGGTTGCCCACATTCCAGCGGAGGAATTTGAACGGCTGATCGAAAGCGACAATCCACCAACGGTCACGCAGATGGTAGAAATTGGCCGCTCGCACGGCGGGCGACCTCGGCTGAAGTGGTCGCGTGCGCTCACGTCACTCAAGAGGGCGTGGGCGGCGGCAACGCCAGAGGAGCGGGCTGAGTTTGTGGCGCATGTTCTCAGCTATGATGGCGAGCGACGATGAAACCGGTTCGACCATCAACATTTGCAGGGGCGTTTCCGGTCGGTCGCGGGCATCCGACGCCCGCCGAAATGCTTTCGCGAGATGAGCGCGACCGATATTTGATCGCGGCTGCGGACAAGTATTGCGCTCGGCTGAGCGACAACGCAGCGGCGGAGTTGCTGGTCGCCAAGCTCAGTCTGTATCGAGCGACCGCTTGGCAACGCGATTGCGATGAGGCGCTTTGTCCCAATCGACATCGAGGCACCATCAGGGAATTTTTCTGGATGATCCTGAAGGCCAGGGATCGTCTGCCGGGCGAGAGGCTGGTCCGCGAGGTGTTGCGGGCGCGCGCGCGCGCGCGGCGCTGACGCTCAGAGCAATTTTATACCGCCGTCGAGCCGACCCCGGTATTTTTTGCCAACGGCCTGCGCCACCGTGTCTCCGATCATCATCATGGAGGCGACACATGAGCTTCGAACCCGGACCCGCGACCCCGCAACCGTTTTCTGCTGGGGTGTACCTCCAGTCGCAACTCGACGTGATCGAGTGGCTGCCGCCCGCTGCTGCCGAACGGCTGCGGCTGCTGCGCCAGCGTGCCGCCGATGCGCATCGGCTCATTCCAGAGTTCGAGACTGTTCGTGAAGCGAGCACGAGGAAGATCGAAGCCGCGAATGAATTGAAGCGGCTGACCGATCACCCGCAAGATTTTGGCTTCAACCTCAAGCCGGATGACCCACGCGTCAAATCCGCAATCAAGCATCTCGAAAAGATGACTGCCGATTTGAAGCGATTGACAGAATTGCGGGAGGTGCGGACGGCGGCATGGCATGCAGCATCCGCCGCGAAGGCTGCGGTCGAGAGTTGGCTTCGCGATGGCAAGCCGCACGGCACCACGCTCGAAGAGGTTGAGACCGAGCCGCCGAAGCTGAACAAGGGCGAGGACGTTTTGTCGGGCATCGAAAGCTTGCGCCGGCGCGTTCGCGAGTTGCGCGCCGACCTGCATCGGATCGCGTCCGCGCCTTACCCGAGCGCCTTCTGCAAGCAGCGCATGCGCGAACAGATCGAGGCATTGGCGCAGCGTGGAACGCCATCGGTCAGCCGGTTGGTCGAGCTTGATGGGCCGGTGGATTTCCAGACGCAGAGCCTCACATCGGAGGTTCACGCAGAGCGTCGTTCACTGGCCTTCACCGAAACAGCCGACGCGCTCGCGCTGGTCGCGTGGCTGCATCGGGATGCGCTGATTGCCGCGCTTGATCGCGAGATCAGCACGGAAGCCGATGACAAGGCTGCGCTGTCGCACGAAGCACGCCAGAAGGCCGAAGCCGAGGCGCGGGGCGATTTGCTTGCTATCGAGCGCGCCGAAACTGCGCTGGTCTGGCGTGCGATGGACGAGCGGCTGCCAGTGGAGCATCGGCCCGACTGCAATCCGCTGGCGATCTTGGGATGCCAGTTGGTCACGGTTCCGCGCACCAACGGGTCGCCCAGATCGTCGCCGATGCATGCATGGGATGTGCGGCGATGAACACGCATTGTGTGAGCCTGGGCGGCTCCCTGCCAAAGCTTACACCCGGCATCGCACGGACGCGGGACTGGGCGACCATCTCCCGCGCCACCCTCTAACACGAACTGCGTCGACACGGGCATCCTCGTCACCTCAACCCGTGCCGACGTGTCAGGGCGGCGCACCTCGCTGGCAAGGTGTGCCGCCCCATCCGATTATGAATGGTCGCTTCTGCTCTTCATCGGCTTCGAGCACCATAGACCAACCGCGACGCGCCGCTCAGTACGGACGGTACCCGCCGCAAATGTAGTTGCCGTAGGCGTCGTAGCAGTTGCCGCGGTAGGCCCCAGCCGCCGCGGCTCCGACCGCAGCGGCCCCGACCGCCGCCGCACCGACACCATACCCGCGATAGCCGTAGCCGCGATAGGCACCCCCACGATAGCCGTACCGCCCGCCGCGCACCGCGACGGCGCCGCCCCGAGCTCCTCGAACTGCTACAGCGCCGCCGCGGTAGCCTCCACCGCCCCGATAGGCGCCACCCCCGCGACCGCGAGCATCGGCGTCGTCGGGAGTGAAGGTGACTAGCAGCATGGCCGCAGCTGCCGAAGCGATGAGAATTCGACGCAACATTAGGCGTACTCCTTCTTCTGGAGAGGAAGCCGCGGGACACTTGCGCATCGCGCCGAACCGCGGTCTATCCGAAGCTCGCGCGCGGGGGCTGCGCGCTCTTGACCTGGATCAAACCACACGTTCATCTACGTGAACGGAACTGCTCCATTACTCGCTCCATCGTGAGAAGCGATCCGTCCAGTCATGACCGTTGCGGGTGAAACAGCGGACCCGCGCGCCATCCCGGTGCACCATCAGCCAGTAGCCATCCGCTGCATTTACAACTGGGCTTTTCAACATGGAGTTTCCCGATGGCGCTTGATCGGTCGTTCAGGCCGGACCCGGAATTGAAAGGGTCCTACTATCGAAGGTTGGAGGATATCCCGTTGGCTCTTGCCAAGTTCGATGTGACGGCGCTTCCAGCCAATTCTCCTGCGCAATTTGTTGTCTACTATTTCGGGGCCGAGAAACTGGCGAAAGCCATTGTCGGCATCGATCTTAACCAACCAGCGCCCGGTGCATTCCATCAACGCATGGGTGTCAGATTGCCGGAAACCAAATCATCCGCACGCAAGATGAAGCTCACGATTTCGGAAGCCGAACTCGATGCCCTGTTCGAGCATCAATCGCGCCTCCCGCTGCCGTCGAGCGCGATCACGATCCGCAATCGCCTGTCGCACGATTTCGGCCCGACGCAGGTGAGCCACATCCGTCAGCACGCACCGCGATTGGTACCGATCATGGTTAAGTTCATCGGAAACATTGAACTTGTGCTGCAGCATCTGCGCACGCTGTGGACGGCATCACAGACACGACCGTAGTCCAACGCCCTGGGCTTCATCCCACGGTGCGCGCATCCACAAGTTCCCGCTCCAGCACCCTGGGAACCGCTCCAGCGACCGAGAAGGCGGGCTTGATCAAGATCAACGCCGCCGCTCGACTGCCGCAAAAAGTGGTGCATGGCATCAAGACGACTTTTCACCATCGAACTTACCGCGATTGCGGTCATCGTTCTCAGCATGGCCGTACTCGCGTACGTGGGGTTCGCCATTTGGTCAGAACTATGAAGACCGAGGTGCGCCGCGGCCGCCGCTTACGGTTTGGTGATCTGGAGCATGGCATCAATGAAACGCTGTCTCGCTGCTTTCGCAATCGCCGCCAGCCTGTACGCACCAGTTGCGCGCGCCAACGATGCCCTGGAAGCCGAGGTGCGGGCCTACGCTCCGGTCTTCTCCCTCGCCAAAGTATGTGACATCAGGATCAGTGAGGCCACCTCGAGTGACCACCGCGCCATGCTCGAAGCGGTGAAATCCGACCCGAACGCCGACAAACTGGCCTACCGCCTCCATTACGAAGCGCAGACGGCCTACATCAAGGCCCGCGATGGAGGTCAACGGGTCACCTTCTGCAAGGACTTTATTGCAGCCAACAGCCAATACGCCAAGGCGCGCTTCACTGCCGTCGTCGAGGACCTCATGAGCGACGTTAGCACAAGTGTACAGAAAGCGATTGCCCACAACGTCTGCGGTGCACCCCTGTCAAGCTATCCAAGGCCGACTGGAAGCCGTACGCGCAAATCAAACAGATGCTTCAGAACGAGCAAAAGTTGGCCAAGAAAAACGCCGAGACGAACGGCTGGAACGTCACCGAGGAAACGACGGCGGTCACGGAACAGTT
Source organism: Bradyrhizobium sp. MI1.7 (assembly GCF_055811795.1). Taxonomy (NCBI): domain Bacteria; kingdom Pseudomonadati; phylum Pseudomonadota; class Alphaproteobacteria; order Hyphomicrobiales; family Nitrobacteraceae; genus Bradyrhizobium; species Bradyrhizobium sp. MI1.7. The sequence continues at coordinate 173,073 of NZ_JBVVPO010000007.1, read as the reverse complement.
CTGCGCGGCGGTAAAAACCCGATGAGCATCCCGGCGCACCATCAGCCGGTAGCCCTCGTGCTTGATTTCGTGGACCCAGTCCGGGCCGGACGGCGGCTCGGCCACCTTCGACGGTAGACACGGTTCGATGAAGCCGGAGGGACGCCGCTGAATGACCATCAAAATTGTTCATTCATTCGAGGCCGTCAAGGAAAGGGTTGTTGAGTTGCGCTCGCGCCGCGCGATCCTCTTTGTCGGCCCCGCGCATGACGATCCTGAGCGCATCGTCCCGCAGTGGCCGCTGCATTATCTTGGCTTCATCCCACGGTGCGCGCATCCAAACGTCACGCTCTTCGTCGGTCGTCAGGATGACCGGCATGGCCTTCGGATGGATCGGCTCGACCACGGCGTTCGGCGATGTCGTGAGGAAGCCGTACACCTGATGTGGCCCCGGCACCGGCTTGGACTTCGTGCCGCGTTCACCCTTGAACGTCGTCCAGATGCCCGCGAACGCCGTGAGCGGCCTGTCGTCATTGAGTGCGAACCAGACCACGTCCTTTTTCTTGGTCTCCGGGTTCGGCTCGGGCGCGTACTCGGCGAAGCTGTTGAACGGCACCAGGCACCGGTTCTCCGGCTTTAGCCAGCCGCGCCAGTGCGGTGACGACGTGTTGCGGATGTTGGTGACCGGTGGCCCGCCTGTGCGCGGTGGTGGCGGCATGCCCCAGCGCATCATCGCAAGCTCGGTGCCGCTCTCCCGGTGCGGATGGCGGGGGGCAGGAAAGTCCGGAAAGACGCCGGGCATCGGCGCGAGGCTGCCGACATAGAGGTTGACGACGCGAAACAGCGCGATGATCGCCGCTTGGTTCGTGGTGATGCTGTATTGCACATGCAGGCTACTTGTAGGATGGAGCTAGCGATAATGTTTTTTCCAGCCTGCGCATTGCCTTTCCATACCACTTGATTGGTGAGTAGCAGGAGGGTTCGTTCTTCTGCATAATTTCAAGCAGCTTGATTTTTCGACTGGTTTCTTCGTACGTCTTGCCTCGAACAACACTGGCAGTTCGAAAAGACTTTGGGCATTCCTCCTCAATCCGCTCATACCCTGACGCTTCCATACAAAGCGTGATCGCGTCCGAGATTTCCATCTGTGCCACATCGCCAGTAGACTGGTCCACACGGCTCTCCGCGTTGTTCCTGCACGTAGCGAGAGCTTGCGTTTGATCTGAATAGCAACCAGAAAGCACGGCTGCTATGAGGGCCAGTGGTAGTGTAAATCGGAAGGGCTGGTTCATCATTCGCCCGGCCACCATATCGCGGGCGGATCGCTAGCTGAAATCTTGTTTGGCCGCAGCGCTACCAGATGGCTGCGCTTGTAAGGATAGCCTCGGACCTCCGAGCAGTCCTTGCAGCGCATGTAGCGCTCCAGTTCATGGACCGGCGTCGCCTTCGGTCGCCGCACAATGTCGAGGGCGACGGTTTCATTGGTCTCGCAGCCAAGGCAGCGCACCTCGACGAGGTAGCGGTACCCCGCGTTCAGCGCGTCACCTAGCGTGGGCGACGGCTGGGCTGGTCCCTTGAAGCCGAGCATGCGCGCGTTCCACGCCTGACAGGCAAGCCGGTCGGCTGCCTTGCGAGCCTCCGCTGCCTGCTCTGCCGCCGCTCGAACCGACGCGCCGTAAATGCTCTCGCGTGACTTCGTACCCATACCCGTAGGATCGCCGGGCCGCGTGGAACAGGCAAGCCGCTACAGATTGCGGTGGATGGCGTGCCGGGCACAACCGAGGCGACGCGCCACCCGTCACGCCCAAGCTTCCAGCAAGGCCAGAAACCCTGCGATTGGATGCGCTGGCGCGGCCCGCCCGTGTCCTGTAGTCCGCGCTCCCGGCGCGCTGTGCGGCCTTCCTGCGGCCTCGTCCGTGACGCCTGTCTCTGGCGTGGTGGTGGAACGCTCGACGCTAGCCAGTTTGTAATTCATGTCCAACTCAACACGCTTCTTGTGTGGAGCGTCGGCAGTCCACCCAACAATGGCGAGCATCACGATAAAGCCAACGATATACGACACCGCGACAAACCAGCCGTGTCGCAACCACAGCCCGACAGACTTGGCTTCCGGATACATGTTCGAGATTGCGACGCCCGCAGACGAGCCGAACCAAATCATCGAACCGCCGAACCCCACGGAATATGCAAGGAAGCCCCAGTCGTAACCGCCCTGCTTGAGCGCAAGCGCTGTCAGCGGAATGTTGTCGAACACCGAGGACAGGAAGCCGAGACCCAGCGCGGTTTGCCACGAGGCCACCGGCAATTCTTCGACCGGCATAAAGGACGCATTGGTGACAAGGGCCAGAAGGAAGACCGTCCCCTTTAAGGTTTCCGGCATGATCGCCCAATCGGGCTGACGCAGCGGCGCGGTCGCGAGGATAACGATCCACAATGCAAGTCCAATCACGGGTACGGCATCGAGCACCGTCGGAAATTTCAAGTTGGCGATGACGTTAGCCACAATAGCGATGATCAGGATTGCAGCGACAATTCCCACATAAGTCCATTCGATATGCAGGCCACGCTGCGCATCCTTTTTGATTGGGGAATGGCGGTGCTGTACGAGCGCCGCGGGTATCCCGTAGATCAGGAAGCCCGCGACGGCTGCAACATAAGCCTCGACGACACGCAGCGGGCTGATGCCGTCGATCCACATCATGGTGGTGGTGGTATCACCAACGACGCTGCCTGAGCCGCCAGCGTTAGCGGCTGCAACGATTGCGGCAAGGTAACCGATATGTACTTTGCCCTTGAAAACGTGGCGTGCCATTGTGCCGCCGATCAGGGCGGCGGCAATATTGTCGAGGAAGCTCGACGACACAAATACAATAGCAAGCAGAGCCAAGCCGCCACTCCAACCATTTGACAGGAATGCTGGCATCGCGTCGGGAATTCGGCTCTTCTCGAAATGACGCGACAGAATGGCGAAACCGATCAGCAGCAAAAACAGGTTAGCGAGGGTCACCCATTCGTGGTGAAGCTGGAACATCAGGCCGGTTAAGCCCTCCCCCTGTCGGAAGCCAGTAAACAGGAGCTTGTAAAGTGTAACGGCCACAAGCCCGGCCAACGCCACTTGAAGCGTCTTGTGGTGGAACACGGCTACGCCCAACAACGTCAGGCCGAACAGAATGAAATCAACCGGGACGCCGAAGAGGTAGAGGGGCTGTGCCGAGTACACGCCATTCGCGGATGTTGCCGAGGCCGGATTTTCGAACAGGACAGCTAGGGTGGCCACCGCAAAGAATTTGGCTCGTGGCAGGTCTTTGGGTGACAGTCGATGATCCATTGGGCGCACGCTTTCCGCGTGGCGGCCCGACCATCGCTTGACCTGTCACTGCTGCATGCAGCGAACACCCGAAAGTCGTTCTACATACCAACGGTGAGAAGGCAACCGTATTCGACGACCGGGCCGTCGTGGTGATCCGTGATGTCCGCTTCCGGTGAGCGCCGCCTGCCACCTGTCCGTCGCCGTGGACCCGCAAAACAAGCGGTCTGCCTGACGATGGCGACCCTCCGCAATCGGTCGCCTGTCTTTTGATCGTTAGATCGGCGAGCCTGTGTTAAGTAGCTGGGATACCGCCGTAACTAATTGGGCTGCAGCAAACGGCTTGTTCAGCAGAATGCTGTTAGGCACGCCTTTCGACGCCCAATCGTCGGCGGCAGCCCCCGTCACGTAGACTATAGGGAACGCAGGATCAATTTCGCGAGCCTTCTTTGCAACGCGCCATCCATCCAATTTGCCCTTCAGATTGATGTCAGTGACAAGCGCCCCGATACCGCACCTCGCTGTTCTTGATGACAACGCCGCCGTTGAGCAACGTCACCGCCTCGTCACCCGAGGCCGCGATGGCAGGCTCAAAGCCGCCTTCAGCTAGCGCATCTTCGATCATCTGCTGAATGAGGTCGTCATCTTCGACGACAAGTACGACTGGCAACTCCGCCACGATCCACCCGACCATTTAGTTCCATGCGCAAACGCAAGGCAGGCCGCATGGTTCCGTATGAACGTGCAAAAGTGAACATTGCGCGAGCGCTGGCGCCCGCGAGGGCAGTCTCTGCAAGATGGTCGGCAGGGTCCTTTGGAGGGCATGAATTTGTGCGGGGACCGCGCGACCGCACAAACCCTGCATATTTGCGTTTTTCGTTTTTCGATGTTTGTTTGCCGCATCTGCTTTTCAAAAGGCACGCCAGATGCGGCGCATTGATCTGTTTGAGGCCACAATGCAGGGCTGGTCGAGGCTCAATCCGGCGCAGCGCGAGCGGTTTTTCCAAGCGGGCCTGAAGGCGGCGCTGCGGCTCGACAGGCTGGAGTTTCGAGCTTGGCTCCTGCGACGGGTCAGGACCTCGCCGCTCTCCCCTCCGATCGATCTGGCCCGCTTCACGATTTCGGATGCCGATATTGCCCACCTTCTGAGGACGGCGCGCAATGCACCGGGCAGCGAAGCTGCCGCCGAGCCGGACAGGGACGAGGCCAATGGCGGCTAGAAGCCGCAGGCAAACCTTAAGAGGGAAGAGTTGTGATCTAGTTCACATCCTGGACCCAAAGATAAATGATACCTTGAAATTAATGGTGCAGATCAACTCGAACAACGAGGGTTGGATCATGTCCGCCATATTCGACTTCCTCTACCGCGAATACTGCCGTGCCCGCCTCGTCGAAATGCGGAAACAACTTCTGATCTCGCCTGAAAGGCATGAGGTCCCGGAAGCGATTTGCGATGCTAAGGACGCTGTCGGCGAGCAGGGCAATGACAGGCGCGGCATCACGGCATCGCGCCATCAGCACGTCGAGCGCCAGCGTTCTCGAAACCCTTTGCGGTCCTCTCGACCGACGCTGGTCTGATGATCGCCAGCACCTCGTCGGTGACGGGGCGCTGGTCGCGATCGATCCGGCTCGCTTAACGATTTCGGATGCCGATATTGCCTTGCTGCTGAAACAATTGCCTTTGAGGGCGGCGATGCCGATGGCGACAAGATCGCGCGACCCGGCAAACGAGGTGTGGTGCTCATTTGTGGACTTCTAACTACCACCCCGGCAAAGGACCCCCTTCGCCGGGGGCCGTAACCATCACTACTCTGCCTTCGGTGCTTCAACCGCAGCCGGTGCATCCGCCGGAGCCTCCACAGCCGGAGCCTCCGTAGGAGCTGTCTCCACAGCCGGAGCTGCCTCTGGTGCCTTCACAACTTCCTCTACCGTTGGTTCATCTGGTGTCATTGCGATCACTCCTCGGGAGGTTGGGGAAAACCGGCGTGGGCACCTCCCATAAACCTCCCAAAATCGGGCGGGTCTCCGTCACCGATGGATGCCGAGAATAGAGCGGTGATGGAGATACTGTTCCGCAAAACAACGCGAGCTAATGGTCAAAATTGCTCATTCATGAAAATTAAAACGAAACGGGATTTTGCCATCAGATTAGGACGGCATCACGTCATCGCGCCATCACCACGTCGAGCGCCAGCGTTCTCGAAACCCTTTGCGGCCTTCTCGACGGACGCTGGTCTGATGGTCGCCAGCACCTTGTCGGTGACGGGGTTGCGGTCGCCGGTTCAACCTCAGACAACGACGGCAAGCCGCAGGCGTTATCGGCCATTAGAAGGCCGTACAGCGCACCGGGAGCGCGGCACCCGACCGGGCCGCAGCGATGGGCGGGAGGGCGGAAACGCGGCGCTGCGGCTTTAAGCTTCGCCCGGAAATCGGCCGGGCGGCGTGCGCCGCTGTGCGCGGCCAGTCAGAGGAAGTGGGAAACCGTGCGTGGGAAACGCTTGATCTTGCTCGATTGGTCCTTTCCCTCTCGTTAAGGACCTTTGTCCACTTGCGGCTTCACGGCCGCCAGCACTGCGACGGCGGCCTCAAAATCCTTCAGGCGGGCGGCGCGGCGGGCACCCGCCTCCTCGTCCACGCCCCATTTCTCGGCGTTCCAGTCCTCGTCGACATGGGCGGCGGCCCAGACCTGGCCGGCATCGCGCACGCCACGGGCGAGCGCCAGCGCCAGCAGCGCCGAACCGGTCAGGGTCGTCACCACGTGGAGCGCCGCGATAGACCAGGGATCACCGGGCAGCGCCGCGCGGGCGGCCTGAACGGCCTCGTCCGGCTGCTTCACATGCATGATGCCTTCGGACAGGATGAAATGCGCGCCCAGCGTCTCCGCGGCCCAGAACAGCACGGGATCCCAATGCGTGGCCTCGCGGGCGACCAGCCCTTCGGGGTGGCCGGCGCGATAGAACAGCAGGTCGGTCTCGAAGTATTTTGCAAGGTCGGCGCTGACGAGCTCGACGCGATCGATGACACCCTCGACGACGCTGTTGGCGATCCGCGTCAGCGGCATCGTCACGGGATTAATCGTCTCGCCCTGGGCCGCCCATTCCGCGGCCACGGCATCGGCCAGCGCGCGCGACGGGATCACCACCTGCCGGGCCGATGGCGTCCGGATCGGCCTGCCGTCCAGCGTGATGGCGAGACCGCCCTCGGCCTCGGCCACGCCCGCCTCCTTGTAGAAGCGCTTGCGCTGCGGCGTACGCGCGGCCTGACGCACCGCCTCCTGCGGATCGAGCGGGGATCGCCCCGCAACCTCATCGAACAATTCGCGCATCTCGTTTCGGCCTTCGGTCTCTGAATGCTAGGCTTGTAAGCCTAGACCGGCGGCTGATAAAGCGAGCGGCAAGGCATGAGGGAACTTGCGGGCATTGCGGCCCTTCTCGCCGGGCTCTGGCCGGCCGCGGCGGACGCCGGTTTCCGCACCCCGGAATCGCTGGTCCGCAATGTCTACGCGCATTACGGCGATGGCGCGCCGGAACTGTCAAATGGCCTGCCGCGCGATGCCGCCTCCGCCCGGCAATTCTTCGACCCCAGCCTGCGCAAGGCCTGGAGCGCGCCGAGGGTCGAGCCCTACGACTTCCTGGTGCAGAGCCCGAGCTGGAAGCTCGGCCCGGTCGTGATCGCGGTCGTTCGCAGGCAATACGACAAGACCTATGTCGCGGCGAATTTCGACAATCGCGGGCGGAAGGTCACGCTGAACTTCGTCCTGGTCAACGGACCCGAGGGATGGCTGATCACGGATGTCGAGAGCCCGCATGACAGTCTGCGGATGTTTCTGGAGCAGTTTCGGAAGTGAGGGGGTTGTTCGACTCACAGCTGTCATGCCCCGCGAAGGCGGGGCATCCAGTACGCCGCGGCCTATCGATTCAACCGCAACCGTCTCGGAGTACTGGATCGCCCGCCCCAGTGCGCAATTGCGCACAAGGCGGGCGATGACACCGGAGAATGTGGCTTACTCGGTCGCGCAACTGCCGCAGCCGGCACGTCCAATCCCTACTCTTCCGGCGCGTTCTCGATCGGATCAAACCGGCTGGCATCGAGCCCGAGCAGATTCCACGACTGCTGCATGTGCGGCGGCAATGGCGCGGTGGCGTCGATCACGCCGCCGCGGGGATGCGGAATGACGATGCGGCGCGCAAGCAGATGCAACCGGTTTTGCAGGCCGCCCGGCAGCTGCCAATTCTCGATGTTGAAATATTTGGGATCGCCGACGATGGGGTGGCCAATATGCTCCATGTGGGCGCGCAGCTGATGGGTGCGGCCGGTCACGGGCTTGAGCGACACCCAGGTCAGCTTGTTGCCGGCGGTCTCGACCACCGCATAATACGTCACCGCGTGGCTGGCACCTTCGTCGCCATGCTGGGCGATGCGCATGATGGTGTCGTCCTCGCTCTCTTCCTTCGCGAGGAAGGTCGAGATGCGGCCCTGCTTCGGCTTCGGCAGACCTGGCACCAGCGCCCAATAGGTTTTTCGCGCGGACCGCGAGCGGAAGGCGCCGGTCAGATGCGAGGCGGCAAATCGCGTCTTGGCGATCAGCAGGCAGCCCGAGGTCTCCCGGTCGATGCGGTGCACGAGGCGCGGCTTCTGGCCCTTGGAATCGCGCATCACCTCCAGCATCTGGTCGATGTGCCGTGTCATGCCCGAGCCACCCTGCACGGCGAGGCCGAGAGGCTTGTTCAGGACGAGGACGTCGTCGTCCTCGTAGATCGTCATCTCTTTGAGCGCCTGAAGCGTCTTTTGGGCACCTTCGGACAGCTCGCCGACGGCCTTTGGCGTGTCGAGCTTCAACGGCGGGATGCGGACGCTCTGGCCCTCCTCCAGCCGATCCTTGCTGTCGACACGCTTGCCGTCCACGCGCAGCTCGCCTTTGCGGACGACGCGCTGGATGTGGGAGAACGACAGGCCGGGAAAGCGCGCTTCCAGGAAACGATCGACGCGCATGTTGTTTTCATCAGCCGTCACCTTGACGGTCTGCACCTTCGTCGGCAGCAGCGCCTCGACGGGCTTTGCCGGCGCAGGCGCTTCGGGCGCAGCGGCTTTCGGCGTGCGCCGCTCGGCACGCTCCGCCGCAAAGCGCGGCGGCTTCGCACCCGGCTTGCCACCCGGCCGTGGCCCCGCCTTCTTCGCGGTACGCGCCTTGAACGGACGCGAATCGTCGCGCTCGTCACGCGAGCGGGGCTTTGGGTTCATTCTTTTGATGCGGCGGCTCATGGTTGCCTGCGTACCCTAAAAGCCGGCTCCCGTCACGGCGAAATGGCCGTTTCTAGCGAGAGCCTCCCCGCTCCTTCCGGAGCTTGGCCCAGTAATCCAGCCGCTTGCGGATCTCGCGCTCAAAACCGCGCTCGGGCGGGTCGTAGAAGGTCTGGCGGCCCAGGGCTTCCGGAAAGTAGTCCTGGCCGGAGAAGGCGTCGGGGGCGTCGTGGTCGTATTCGTAGGCCGCGCCGTAGCCCTCCGACTTCATCAGCTTGGTCGGGGAATTGAGGATGTGCTTTGGCGGCAGCAGCGAGCCGGCCTGTTTTGCGACCTGCATCGCGGCCTTGAAAGCCGTGTAGACGGCGTTCGATTTCGGCGCGGTGGCGAGGTAGACGACGGCCTGTGCGATCGCGAGCTCGCCCTCGGGATGGCCGAGGAAGTCGAAGGCGTCCTTGGCCGCGTTGGCAATGACGAGCGCCTGCGGATCGGCAAGGCCGATGTCCTCGACCGCCATGCGCACGACGCGGCGGGCCAGAAACAGCGGGTCCTCGCCGGCATCGAGCATGCGCGCGAGGTAATACAGCGCGGCGTCGGGATCGGAGCCCCGCACCGACTTATGCAGCGCCGAGATCAGGTTGTAGTGACCGTCGGCCGACTTGTCGTAGATCGGCGCGCGGCGCTGCAGGATCTCCTGCAACTGCGCCGCGTTGAAAATCTCGTCCGCCCGCGCCGAACGCCAGACCTCCTCGACAAGCGTCAGCGAGGCCCGGCCGTCGCCGTCGGCCATGCGCACCAGCACGGCGCGCGCCTCGTCATCGAGCGGCAGCTTGCGGCCCTCGACCTCTTCGGCATGCGCGAACAGTTTTTCGATCGCGGCGGCATCGAGCGAGCGAAACACCAGCACGCGCGCACGAGAGAGCAACGCCGCGTTGAGCTCGAAGGACGGGTTTTCGGTGGTCGCGCCGACCATCACGACGGTGCCGTCCTCCATCACCGGCAGAAACGAATCCTGCTGCGCGCGATTGAAGCGATGCACCTCGTCGACGAACAGCAGCGTGCCCTTGCCCATCTCGCGGCGGGCGCGTGCGGCATCGAACGCCTTCTTCAGATCGGCGACGCCGGAGAACACCGCGGAGATCTGCTCGAAATGCAGATCGGTCGCATCGGCCAGCAGCCGCGCCACCGTGGTCTTGCCGGTGCCGGGCGGGCCCCAGAACACCAGCGATCCGAGCGTGCGCGTCTCCAGCATGCGCGTCAGCGCACCATCGGGACCGAGGATATGGTCCTGGCCTACGACCTCCGACAGCGCGCGCGGGCGCAGCCGGTCCGGCAGCGGATGCGGAGCCTCGTGGTCGAGCCCCGCCGCGGCAAAGAGAGTTGGCGTCTCCTGTGGTCGCTTCGGGCTCATCCGCCCAGCGTGACGTTGATCTGCTGGCCACCGCGCACCAGCGTGATGCGCCAGATCCGCGGCCGTTCGCCCGCCGCCTTTTCGAGGTCGCCGGTCTTGCTGATCTTCTGGTTGTTGACGGCGAGGATGATGTCGCCCTTCTGGAAGCCGACACTCGCAGCCGCGCTGTCGCCGCCGAGATCGGTGATCACGACGCCTTCGGTGTCGGCGTCCAGATGCAGCTCGTCGGCAACCGCCGGCGTGATGGACGAGACCTTCGCGCCCTGGAACGGCGAGCGCGCGGTGACGACGAGTTCGTTGCGGCCGGAGTCGGGTGCGGTCTCGAGCGAGATCGTGACCTTGAGTGGCTTACCGCCGCGCTGCACGTCGATCTGCGCCGTGCCGCCGAGCGGACGCGTGGCGAAACGGTAATCGAAGGCGTTGGGATCATCCACGGTCTGGCCGTCGATCCCGGTGATGAGATCGGAGGATTTCAGGCCGGCCTTGGCCGCGGGGCCGGTCGAGACCACGCTTGCGACCAGCGCGCCGGTCGGCGAACGCAGGCCGAGGCTCTCGGCGATCTCGGGCGTCACCGCCTGCAATTTTGCCCCTAACCACGGCCGCTTCACCGCCTTGCCGCCGCTCTTGGCGGAGGCGACGACGACGCGCACCATGTTGGCGGGAATCGCAAAGCCGATGCCTTGCGAGCCGCCGGAGCGCGAATAGATCGCGGTATTGATGCCGGCGAGCTTTCCGCTCATATCGACCAGCGCGCCGCCGGAATTGCCGGGATTGATGGCCGCATCGGTCTGGATGAAGAACTGGTAGTCGGTGATGCCGACCTGGGTGCGCGCGAGCGCCGAGATGATGCCGTGGGTCACGGTCTGGCCGACGCCGAAGGGATTGCCGATCGCGAGCACGACGTCGCCAACCAGCAGTTCGTCGGAATTGGTGAAGTCGAGGGTCGGAAACTTCTCCTTGGTGTCCTTCAGGCGCAGCACGGCGAGATCGGTGCGCGGATCCTTCAGCAGGATCTCGGCCTCGAATTCCCGCTTGTCCGACAGCGATACTTTCACCTGGTCCGCGCCCTCGATGACGTGGACGTTGGTGACGACGAGGCCGGAGGCATCGACGATGACACCGGAGCCGAGCGAGCGCTGCATCTGCTCGGGCTGCTGGCCCGGCACGCCGAAGAAGCGGCGGAAGATCGGGTCGTCCAGCAGCGGATTGCGGTTCTGCACCACCTTGGCGGCGTAGACGTTGACGACGGCCGGCTGCACCCGCTGCACGATCGGCGCATAGGACAGCCGCAGCTCGGCGGGCGAGGACGGTGCACGACGGTCCTGCGCGGCGGCCGGATTGAGGTGGGCTGAAAACGCTATGCACAATGCCGTGATGACGGCGGTCCGGGTCGATCGAAACATTCCTACCTCTCGGAAAAGACGCCGGAATATAGGCGCGTTCGCCCGCCAATAGAAGGGCGCCAGGGGGCATTATTCAGCCGCCTTTCCGGTGTGTCCGGCGTGCAAGTCCCGCATGCGAAATGACAATTTACCTGGGCGGTGGATTGGCATGATGCGCGTCATCCACCATTGTGGTGTCGAGCGGATTCGGTTGCGGCGAATTGGCATCAGTGGGAACCGCGCAACCGGGCGCAGCGTCGCGGGGCAGTCATCGTTCATACCTAGGCTCTCCCGTTACGACTTGGGGAAGTTCGTCAAACGATGGAGTCATGATGTGAGCAGGACAAGACTTGCAGCCACCGCGATTGGTCTCGCCGGTGCGCTGGCGGCCTCGCAGGCCCAGGCCCAAACGGCAAGCAGCAGCGATCAGGAGATCGCACTGCTGAAGCAGCAATTGAAGATGCTGGAGCAGAAGCTCGACAAGCTCCAGAGCCAGACCGCCGCCAACACGGCGGCCACGGCGAAGGCCAAAGTCGAAGCAAAGGCAGAGGCCAAGGCCGAAGCGCGCTCGGAGGCAAAGGCGGTCGTGGCCAATGCCAACGCGGCGATCCCGCTCAAGGGACCGGCGCCCGCGTCCGGCGCCGTCGTGACGATGCCGAACAACCGGCCGACCATCTGCACCGCCGACGGGGCGAACTGCGTCGCGATCACCGGTCGCGTGCACTACGATATGGGCGGCTATGACTATCGTCCCAACACGGCGGCAACTGTGCCGCAAAAGCTGGACAGCGGCGAAAACGTGCGTCGCGCGCGCATCGGTGTCGTCGGCAAATTCCTCGAAGACTGGAATTTCGCGCTGATCTACGATTTCGGGGGCTCGTCCGACGGATTTGGCGGCACGGGCGCCGCCGGCGCGACCCCTGTCGGCTTCCTGCCGGGCGGGGGCACCTCCGGCATCGAGAATGCTTGGGTGAGCTACACGGGGCTGAAGCCGTTCGGCGGCAAGATGGCAATCGAAGCCGGCATCATGGACCTTGCCTGGACCCTGGATGAATCCACGAGTTCCAACGACATTGCGTTCATGGAACGCGCCTCGGTCGGCATCATCGCGCAAAATATCGCCGCCGGCGACTTCCGTTCCGCCGCCGGTGCCCGCTGGTACAATGACGTGTTCTGGGCCGGCGCTTACGTGACCGGCCCGACCTCGGGTGCCATTCACTCGGCCTCGAGCGTGTCACCTCCCGGGACCAGCGAGCAATACGGCGCGACCGCCCGCGTTGCGGGCCAGGTTGTGAGCGGCAACGACTACTCGGTGCATCTCGGCGCCGACGCGGAATGGCTGATCCAGCCGCCGCGCAATCTGATCGCGAACACGCAAACGCTCACGCTCAGCGATCGTCCCGAGTTGCGCATCGATCCCACGACGCTGATCTCGACCGGAGCGATTGCAAATGTGTCGGGCGCGCAGGTCTATGGCGTGGAAGCCGCGGCCACCTATGGACCGCTCTGGGTCCAGGGCGAATACTACTGGTTCAACATCGATCGCGGTGCGAACACCGCGGTGGCGCCCATCGGTACGTCGAGCCTGAAATTCCAGGGCGGCTACGCACAGGCGGCCTATGTCCTGACCGGTGAATCGCGCAAGTACAATCCGAGCAACGCGGCCTATGGCGGCGTCAAGCCGAACAATCCGTTCTCGATCAACGGCGGCGGCTGGGGTGCCTGGGAGATCGCCGGTCGCTACTCGACCATAGATCTGAACGATCAGTTGGCGACCGCCGCCGGCATCGCCGGCGGGCGGCAAACCGTCTACACGCTGGCGCTCAACTGGTACGTCAACGGCAATGTGCGCTTCATGCTCGACTATCTGCATGGCACGGTGTCGAAGCAGGCCTCGGCGGTGTCGGCGGCGGACACCGGCTCGAAGTTCGATGCAGTCGCGTTGCGCACGCAGTTTGCGTTCTGATGCAATCTCTTCCGGGAGCGGCACGGTCCGCTCCCGGAGAGTTACGCTGCGCGTTTCGGCTTCTTGACCGGCTCCACTTCGGGCGGCGGCGCGCAGGACAGCCGTTGCTGATGGCTCTCGCCCCAGGCCTTCAGGATGTCGATCACCGGCCGCAGGCTCTCGCCGAGCTCGGAGAGGCAATACTCCACGCGTGGCGGCACCTCGGCATAGACCTTGCGGATGACGAGCTTGTCCTCCTCCAGCGCGCGAAGCTGCTTTGTCAGCATGCGCTGGGTGATGCCGGGCATCCGGCGACGCAGTTCGCCGAAGCGCTGGGTGCCGTCCTGGAGATGGTAGAGGATCACGCCCTTCCACTTGCCGTCGATCAGGTCCAGCGTCGCCTCGACCGAGCAGCCCGGACGCCGGGTAAAATCTCGCCGCTTCATGCGTGTTTTCCCGATAGTATCCAAACAGGGACTATATCCCCGAATTTACAGTACTTGCCAAATCGGGGCTAGCGGGACAGTTAGCGGGCCAGGCGCACATCACAAGCTACGCGCCATTTGATGGAGACAAGCCATGAAGGCCGTCGGCTACAAAAAATCGCTTCCGATCGAGGATCAGGACGCGCTGATCGATTTCGAGACCGCAAAGCCCGAGCCCAAGGGGCGCGATATCCGCGTCGCCGTGAAGGCCATCTCGGCGAACCCGGTCGATTACAAGGTACGCAAGCGTGCCGCCCCGCCCGAGGGCGAGACGAAGATTCTTGGCTATGACGCGGCCGGAATCGTCGATGCCGTGGGTCCGGACGTCACGCTGTTCAAGCCGGGCGACGAGGTGTTTTACGCCGGCTCGATCCTGCGCCAGGGCACCAATTCCGAATTCCACCTGGTCGACGAGCGCATCGTCGGCAACAAGCCGAAGAGCCTGTCGTTCGCGCAAGGAGCAGCCCTTCCCCTCACCTCCATCACCGCCTGGGAACTGCTGTTCGACCGGCTCGGCGCGGTGCCGGGCAAGAGCGTCGATCCGCGCACGCTGCTGATCACGGGCGGCGCCGGCGGCGTCGGCTCGATCCTGATCCAGCTTGCGCGCCGCCTCACGGGCCTCACGGTGCTCGCCACGGCGACGCGGCCGGAATCGCAAAAATGGTGCCTCGATCTCGGCGCGCATGCGGTGATCGACCACGGCAAGCCGATGAAGGAGCAGATCGAGAGCTTGAGGCTGCCGCCGGTGGCGCTGGTGGCGAGCCTTACCTTCACCGACCAGCACTACAAAGCGATCGCCGAGTTCATGGCGCCGCAGGGTCGGTTCGGCCTGATCGACGATCCCCCGGAGTTCGCCGTGAGCACCTTCAAGGGCAAGGCGATCTCGGTACACTGGGAATCGATGTTCACGCGCTCCTCTTTCCAGACGCCCGACATGATCGCGCAGCATCATCTGCTCAACGACGTCTCCGACCTCATCGACAAGGGCGTGCTGCGCACCACGCTCGACCAGACCTTTGGCACGATCAACGCGGCCAACCTCAAGCGCGCGCATGCGTTGCTCGAAAGCGGCAAGTCGCGCGGCAAGATCGTGCTGGAGGGGTGGTAGGTATTTACGGCTTCGTAGGGTGGGCAAAGGCGCACTTGCGCCGTGCCCACCATCTTCTCGACATGCACAATCACAGTGGTGGGCACGCTGTCGCTTTGCCCACCCTACGGCAGCTACGTTTCCGGCACGCCCTCGACGAAGAGATCACATGGGCCGGCACAGACGTAGTCTCAGGCAATCGTGTTGACGATGCCGCCTTCGGCGCGCAGCGCCGCACCGTTGGTCGCGGACGCTTCCTTCGACGCGACATAGACCACCATGTTGGCGATTTCGTCGACGCTGGCGAAGCGCTGGATCAGCGAGCTCGGGCGGTGCTGCTTGACGAAATTGGCCGCGGCCTCATCGACCGACTGGCCATTCTGCTTGGCGAGATCCTTCACGAAGGTCTCGACGCCTTCCGACATGGTCGGACCCGGCAGCACGGAATTGACGGTGACGCCGGTGCCGCGGGTGAGCTGCGCGAGGCCGCGGGCGACCGAGAGCTGGGCCGTCTTGCTCATGCCGTAGTGGATCATCTCGACGGGAATGTTGAGCCCGGACTCCGATGAGATGAAGACGATGCGGCCCCAGTTGCGCTTGAGCATGCCCTTCATATAGGCGCGCGACAGCCGCACGCCGCTCATGACGTTGACCTCGAAGAAGCGGCTCCAGTCCTCGTCAGGGATCTCGAAGAAGTCTTTTGGCTCGAAGATGCCGGCATTGTTGATGAGGATGTCGACCTCCGGCAGCGCCGCCACAAGCGCCTTGCAGCCCGAAGCGGTCGAGACGTCGGCGGCGATGCCGCGGACCTTAAGGCCCGCCCCTTCCAGCTTGCGCACGGCGGCATCGACCTTGTCCTGGCCGCGACCGTTGATGACCACGCTCGCGCCGGACGCGGCGAGACCTTTTGCGATGGCGTGGCCGATGCCGGCGGTGGAGCCGGTCACGAGGGCGGTCTTTCCGGAAAGGTCGATCTTCATGAATCATCTCCATTGTTGCTGAAGCGGATATCGTGTCCAGCGCACGCCGCTTCAATCGCCACAACTGCGAAATCGTAGGATGGGGCAAAGCGATTTGTCCGCCGTAGCTCGAAGAGCGAAGGCGGAAGCGTGCCCACCTTTTCGACACGAGTTGAAAGCGAAATGGTGGGCACGGCGCGCGAAGAGCGCACCTTTGCCCGCCCTACGGCACTATTGCCGCGGCGGTAGCGTCCTGAGAAACGCGACGATGGCATCGAGGTCCTGCGCCGTCATGCTGGCATAGGCAGCATAGGCCATCGGCGGCTTGAGCTTGTGGCCATCGCGCGCGATGCCTTGCGTAATCGCACGTTTGATTTCGTCGTCGCTCCAGCCGCCCAGGCCGGCCGCGGGATCGGCGGTGATATTGGGGGAGATGGATTCGCCCCACGGCCCCTTGAACGTGCGGCCACCCTTGCCGCTCGCACCCGCGAAGTCATGCACGGCGGACGGGCCCTCCGGCGTGTGGCATTCCAGGCAATGGGCGATGGTCAGGAGATAGCGGCCGCGCGCGAGCTTGTCGGAGAGCTCGGCCTCGGTCGCCTGCTTGCCGGCATAGGTCGGCGTTTCCGGCTTCAGCGCGATCCTGTATTCCGGCGCCGGCGTTTCGTGGCGCACTGCGGGTACTGAGCGCAGGTAAGCGGTAAGCGCATCGAGATCCCGGGCCGTGAGCACCGTGTAGAATGCGGTCGGCATGATTGGCGCGACCTTGGTCCCGTTCGGCCTGTGACCGCTGACCAGAAACCGCTTCAGCTCGGCATCGCTCCAGTTGCCGATGCCGGTGTCCTTGTCCGGCGTGATGTTGGAGCCGGTGACCTTGAAGGCAGGCTCATCGAAGACCTGGCTGCCGCCCGCTAGCGCGCGCGAGAGATCGAGGCCCTGCGGCCCGCGCGGCGTGTGGCAGTTGTGGCAGACCATCACGCTGTTGACGAGATAGGCACCGCGCTCGACCAGCGTCTCGCCAGAGGCCGGCGACATCAACAGCGCCAGCGTGATCCCAAGCACAATCCTCATCGACAGCCCCCCGGCCGGAATCGCGTTCACCAGACGATGCGCGGCATGAGATATCGCCGCGCCATACAAAAAAGCGGCGCCCAGGGGCGCCGCTTTCTGAAAACTGAGGTACCGGCCGGCTTACGCCGCCTCGGCTTCCTTCTCCTGCACCGGACCGGAGTCCTGGCCCTTGGCATCGACGTCACGGTCGACGAACTCGATCACGGCCATCGCGGCGTTGTCGCCATAGCGGAAGCCGGCCTTGATGATGCGGGTGTAGCCGCCCTGACGGTCCTTGTAGCGGGGCGCCAGCACGTCGAACAGCTTCTTGACCTGGTCCTTGTCGCGCATCTCGGAGATCGCCTGGCGACGCATGGACAGGCCGCCCTTCTTGCCGAGAGTGACGAGCTTCTCGACGATCGGACGGAGCTCCTTGGCCTTGGGCAGCGTGGTGACGATCTGCTCGTGCTTGATCAGCGCGGCGCACATATTGGCGAACATCGCGCGGCGATGCTCGGCCGTGCGGTTGAGCTTCCGATGAACCTTGCCGTGACGCATGTAACTATTCCTTAGTTTGAAACTGCCGCGACGGTTCGTCGGACATGTTGCTCAGGTGGGCTGCCTGCGTTCGCCCGCGAAAGCGCGTTGCGCTTTCGCTTTCTTGTTTGAGCATGATCCTTATCGGAAAACCGCTTCGCACTTTTCCGGGATCATGCTGCGCTCAGTAGTGATCCTCGAAGCGCTTGGCGAGCTCGTCGATGTTCTCCGGCGGCCAGCCCGGCACTTCCATGCCGAGATGCAGACCCATCTGGGCCAGCACTTCCTTGATCTCGTTCAGCGACTTGCGGCCGAAGTTCGGGGTGCGGAGCATTTCGGCTTCCGACTTCTGCACGAGGTCGCCGATGTAGACGATGTTGTCGTTCTTCAAGCAGTTGGCCGAACGAACCGACAGCTCGAGCTCGTCCACCTTCTTGAGGAAGGCCGGGTTGAAGGCGAGGTCCGGGATGATCTCCTGGGCGACTTCCTTGCGCGGCTCTTCGAAGTTGACGAACACGTTGAGCTGATCCTGCAGGATGCGGGCGGCATAAGCCACCGAGTCATCCGGCGTCAGCGCGCCGTTGGTCTCGATCGTCATGGTCAGCTTGTCGTAGTCGAGGATCTGGCCCTCACGGGTGTTCTCGACCTTGTAGGAGACCTTGCGGACCGGCGAGTACAGGCTGTCGACCGGGATCAGTCCGATCGGCGCGTCCTCGGGACGGTTGCGCTCGGCGGGCACGTAGCCCTTGCCGGTGGCGACCGTGAACTCCATGCGGATCTCGGCGCCCTCGTCGAGCGTGCAGATCTGCAGGTCGGGGTTGAGCACGACCACGTCGCCCACGGTCTGGATGTCGCCGGCGGTGACGACGCCCGGGCCCTGCTTCTTCACGACCATGCGCTTGGGGCCTTCGCCCTGCATCTTGATCGAGATGTCCTTGATGTTGAGCACGATGTCGGTGACGTCTTCACGGACGCCCGCGATCGAGGAGAACTCGTGCAGCACGCCGTCGATGTGCACCGACTGCACCGCCGCGCCCTGGAGCGAGGAGAGCAGGATACGGCGCAGCGCGTTGCCGAGCGTCTGGCCGAAGCCGCGCTCGAGCGGTTCGGCAACGATGGTCGCGAAACGGGTCGAATCGCTGCCGGGCTGGATCTGGAGCTTGTTCGGCCGAATCAGTTCTTGCCAATTTTTCTGGATCGTCACTGTTTCACCCATACAGGCCAGTCAAACTGCTAGTGCAGACACTGGCGTTGGAGAAAGGCCGCGGATCATTCGCGCGGCTTTGCAAAAAGTCATTGCGGGCGACCAATGCGCCCGCAACTTGGTATCAAACGCGCCGACGCTTGCGGGGACGGCAACCGTTGTGCGGGATCGTGGTCACGTCGCGGATCGAGGTGACGGTGAAGCCCGCGGCCTGAAGCGCACGGAGCGCCGACTCGCGGCCCGAACCGGGACCGGCGACTTCGACTTCCAGCGTGCGCATGCCGTGCTCCTGCGCCTTCTTCGACACGTCCTCGGCGGCAACCTGCGCGGCGTACGGGGTCGACTTGCGCGAACCCTTGAAGCCCATCGTGCCGGCGGAGGACCAGGCAATCGTGTTGCCCTGCGCGTCGGTGATGGTGATGGTCGTGTTGTTGAACGACGAGTTCACGTGCGCGACGCCGGAGGCGATGTTCTTGCGCTCACGACGACGAACGCGGGTGGCTTCCTTGCCCATAGAGTACCTTTCCTGAAGATCTCAAACGCCGCCGTAATGCCAGCGGCTACACCTGTGGAACGAAAGGCGCGTGGCGAACGGGTCTCCCCTTTCGCCACACGCCGCGATTGGATTCGAAAACTTACTTCTTCTTGCCGGCGATGGCCTTGGCCGGACCCTTGCGCGTACGCGCATTGGTGTGGGTACGCTGACCGCGCACCGGCAGGCCACGACGATGACGCAGGCCGCGATAGCAGCCGAGGTCCATCAGACGCTTGATGTTGATGCCGACCTCACGACGCAGGTCGCCCTCGACGAGATAGTCGCGGTCGATCACTTCGCGGATCTGGAGCACTTCGGCATCGCTGAGCTGGTTGACGCGACGATCCTCGGGGATCTTCACCTTCTCCAGGATCTCACCAGCGATCTTCTGGCCGATGCCATGGATGTACTGGAGCGCGATCAGCACGCGCTTGTTGGTCGGAATGTTCACGCCGGCAATACGGGCCACGGCCTTCTCTCCTGTTGCCGATCCCTCGTCAGGAATCAGGCTTTAAGTGCTTGGTTTCTCGGGCAGGTGTTCACAAACGCGAACACGACGCCCACCCCTAGTCTTCCTGGGGCCCGGCATCGTTTGAAACTATCCGACTTGGATGCGGGGCTTATTAGGGGATTCAGGGGGCTTTCGTCAACCGCTGCTAGCGCTTAGCTCGCTTTTTCGTGACCTTTTTTGCGGCCTTTTTGGCACCTTTTTTGACAGCCTTCTTGGCGGTCGTTTTGGCTGCCTTTTTGACCGTTTTCTTGGTCGCCTTCTTGGCGGCCTTTTTAGCGGATTTGGCAGCCTTTTTGGCCGTTTTCGCCGGCTTTTTGGCTACCTTGGCCTTCTTGGCACCTTTCTTGGCGGGCGTCGACTTGGCCGCGCTGCGCGTTTGGGCCTTGCCATGCGACTTGGGTTCGACCGCCCCCAGCGCCAGAAGCTGGCGATGAATGGCGCGGGTGACCTCGTCGATGGCCATCATGCCGTCGATGGTCGAGAGCTTCCGCCGCTCGGAATAGTAGTGAATCAGGGGTTCCGTCTGGCTGCGGTAGCTGGCGAGCCGCTTGGTCAGGACCTCCGGGGTGTCGTCGACCCGAACCTCCTCCCCACGCTCTCGCATCTGGGCGACGCGAGTCTCGACGCGGCTCAGGAGTGCGCTCTCGTTGACGCGGAGCTCGACCACGGCGTCGAGCTTGAGATGCTTGTGCTTGAGCAGCTCATCCAGCGCCTCGGCCTGCGGCACGGTGCGCGGGAAGCCATCGAGGATGAAACCATTCTTGGCGTCCGGCTGGTCGATGCGGTCGGAGATGATTCCCACCACGATCTCGTCGGGCACGAGACCGCCGCTGGCCATGATCTCCTTGGCCTTCAGCCCGACCGGCGTTCCCGCCGCAACGGCCGCGCGCAGCATCTCGCCGGTCGAGAGCTGGACGATGCCATAGCGCTGCACCAGCAGCTGCGCCTGGGTCCCCTTGCCCGACCCCGGCGGTCCCAGAAGTATAATTCTCATCGGCGTACGCCCCCCGGATTGGTGAGCGATACGTCGCGCACCTGTGTTTGAAGTCCAATGACAGTGCAAATCATAATCGGCGCCGCACCGCTACCCATATCATAGGGGAGCAAATGCCAGGACGCCAAGAAGGCCTTTGAAATCAGTGATTGCGTCGCAGGGAGAGCAGCTCTGCCGATGTCTTGGAATGGCTGACTGGTCGCCTCGGCGGGCGCCGCGCGTTGCTCGCGCGGCGAATCGGCGGCGCTGTCGCGCCGCCCTCGGGGAACGCCGCGCCTAGCGGCGGCGGCCGCGCAGCTTCGACTTCCGGATCAAGCCCTCATACTGATGCGCCAGCAGATAGCCCTGCACCTGCGCCACCGTGTCCATGGTGACGCTGACGACGATCAGCAGCGAAGTGCCGCCGAAGTAGAACGGCACCGAGGCGTAGGAGATCAGGATTTCCGGGATCAAGCAGACGATCGCCAGATAAACAGCGCCGAGCACGGTGATGCGCGACAGCACGTAGTCGATATACTCCGCGGTGCGCTCGCCCGGACGGATGCCCGGAATGAAGCCACCATGCTTCTTCAGATTGTCCGCGGTCTCGGTCGGGTTGAACACGATCGCGGTGTAGAAGAACGCGAAGAACACGATCAGCGCGAGATACATGATCAGGAACAGCGGACGGCCGTGGCCGAGCTGGGTCGTGATCCACTGGAACCATTCCGGCCCGCTGCCGGCGTTGAAGTTGGCAACCGTGGTCGGCAGCAGCAGCAGCGAGGACGCGAAGATCGGCGGGATCACGCCCGAGGTGTTGAGCTTGAGCGGCAGATGCGAGGACTGGCCCTCGAACATCTTGTTGCCGACCTGGCGCTTCGGATACTGGATCAGCAGCCGGCGCTGCGCGCGCTCCATGAACACGATGAAGGCGATCACGGCGACCGCCATGATGATGACGACCAGGATCAGGCCGGTCGACATGGCGCCCTGACGGCCGAGCTCGAGCATGTTGGCGAGCGCCGCGGGCAGCTCGGCGACGATGCCGGCGAGAATGATCAGCGAGATACCGTTACCGATGCCGCGCGAGGTGATCTGCTCACCCAGCCACATCAGGAACATGGTGCCACCGGTCAGCGTGATCGCCGTGGACAGGCGGAAGAACATGCCGGGGTCGCTGACGACGTTGCCGGCGCCCTCGAGGCCCACCGCGATGCCGTAGGACTGGAACGCGGCCAGGATCACGGTGAGATAGCGGGTGTACTGGTTCAATAGCTTGCGGCCGGACTCACCTTCCTTCTTCAGCGCCTCGAGCTGCGGCGAGACGGTGGTGAGGAGCTGGATGATGATCGAGGCCGAGATATACGGCATGATGTTCAGCGCGAAGATCGCCATGCGGTGGATACCGCCGCCGGCGAACATGTTGAACATGCCGAGGATGCCGCCCGCCTGGGAGCGGAACACCTGTTCCCAGATGTTGGGATCGATGCCTGGAAGCGGGATGTAGGTCCCGAGCCGATAAACGAGCAGCGCACCCAGGGTGAACCAGATGCGCTTCTTCAGTTCGTCAGCCTTGGCAAACGCACCGAAATTGAGATTGGCTGCCAGTTGTTCCGCTGCAGAGGCCATCTTGGACTTTCTCCCGCCGCCTATTGCGCCGTCATGCCCGCGGCCGGGCTACTCTAGCGGACGCCGGACATTATCTGGGGCTCGGCTTCGATAAGTCCACGTCCCACACGCGTAAAGGCCCGCGAGCCGCGGGCCAATGACGCAGTTGTTACGCCGCCTCGCCTTCTTCCTTGGCAGGGGCGAGGATCTTCACAGAACCGCCGGCCTTCTCGACCGCGGCGATCGCGGTCTTCGTGGCGCCGTGCACTTCGATGTTGAGCTTGGACTTGAGCTCACCGCGGCCGAGCAGCCGCACGCCGGCCTTGGCGCGGCGCAGCACGCCGCCCTTCACCAGGGCCTCGACGTTCACGACGCTGCCGGCGTCGATCTTCTTGGCATCGACCGCTTCCTGGAGCCGGTCGAGATTGATCTCGGCGAACTCGACGCGGAAGATGTTGTTGAAGCCGCGCTTCGGCAGACGGCGATGCATCGGCATCTGGCCGCCTTCGAAACCCTTGATGCGCACGCCCGAACGCGCGGTCTGGCCCTTACCACCGCGGCCGGACTGCTTGCCTTTGCCCGAACCAATGCCACGGCCGACGCGCATACGCTTCTTGCGCGAGCCGGCGTTGTCGGCGATATCGCTGAGCTTCATCGCCCTGCTCCTTGTTTCTTGCGCATGATCTTCACCGAAAACGGGTGCCCGCTTTTCGGGATCCTGCGCCTTTGCTTACTTCTCGTCGACGATGCGAACGAGATGGTGAACCTTCTCGATCATGCCACGAACCGCCGGGGTGTCCGGCAGTTCGCTGGTGCGGCCGATCTTGTTGAGCTTGAGTCCGATCAGCGTCGAACGCTGCGAGTGATGGCGGCGGATCGCGCTGCCGGTCTGCTCGAGCTTGATCGTCTTTGCTGCCTTGGCCATGGGAGTCTACTCCGAAAAGCTTCCGTTAGTCGGCAGCCGCCTCGGCGTCACCGCCGATACGGCGGGACTGGAGGGTGGACACCTTGATATTGCGGCGGGCTGCGACCGAACGCGGCGAATCCTGATGCTTCAGCGCGTCGAAGGTTGCGCGAACCATGTTGTAGGGGTTCGACGAGCCGATCGACTTCGCGACCACGTCCTGGACGCCGAGCGTCTCGAACACGGCGCGCATCGGGCCGCCGGCGATGATGCCGGTACCGGCCGGAGCAGCACGCAGGTAGACACGGCCCGCGCCATGACGGCCGGCGATGTCGTGATGAAGCGTACGGCCCTCGCGCAGCGACACGCGGGTCAGGTTGCGCTTAGCGGATTCAGTCGCCTTGCGGATCGCCTCAGGCACTTCGCGCGCCTTGCCGTGACCGAAGCCGGCGCGGCCCTTCTGGTCGCCGATCACGACCAGCGCTGCGAAACCGAAGCGCTTGCCGCCCTTGACGACCTTTGCCACGCGATTGATGTGGACGAGCTTGTCGACGAACTCGCTGTCGCGCTCTTCCCGGCGGTCACGTCCGCCGCCGCCGCGTTGATCGCGTCCACCACGTTGTTCGCGTTCTGCCATTTTTCCAATCCTTCAGAGGCTTGCGCCTCAATCCTCAAATTCTGTTAGAAGCTCAGCCCGCTCTCACGCGCAGCGTCGGCCAGTGCCTTGACGCGCCCGTGGTAGAGGTAGCTGCCGCGATCGAACACGACTTCCTTGACGCCCTTCTCGGCGGCGCGCTCGGCCAGCAGCTTGCCGACCGCCTTCGCCGCATCGATGTCGGCGCCGGTCTTGCCGCCGTCGCGCATCGACTTCTCGAGCGACGAGGCAGAGGCCAGCGTCTCGCCCTTCAGGTCGTCGATGACCTGGGCGTAGATGTGCTTGGACGAGCGAAACACCGACAGACGCGGACGACCGCCACCGGAGCGGCGCAGCTTCAGCCGCACACTCCGCTTGCGCCGGGCATTGGTAACCTTGGCTTTGGACATGACCGGCTCCGTTACTTCTTCTTGCCTTCCTTGCGGAAGATGAATTCGCCAACATACTTCACGCCCTTGCCCTTGTAGGGCTCCGGCGGACGATAGGAGCGAATCTCGGCGGCGACCTGGCCGACACGCTGGATGTCGCTGCCGGTCACCGTGATCTCAGTCGGCTTCGGCACGGTGATCGTGATCCCTTCCGGGATCGCGTAGACCACGTCGTGGCTGTAACCGAGCGCGAGCTGCAGGTTCTTGCCCTGCATCGCGGCGCGGTAACCGACACCGGTGATTTCGAGCTTCTTCTCAAAGCCCTTGGTGACGCCTTCGACCAGATTCGCGACCTGGGCGCGAGCGGTACCGTACAGCGCCCGCGCGCGGTTGGTCTCGACCCGCGGGTTCACCTTGACCTGGCCGTTCTCGAGCTTCACCTCGACGTCGTTATGGACGACGAACTGAAGCTGGCCCTTGGGCCCCTTCATCTTGACGGTCTGCCCGTCGACGGTCGCGGTCACACCCGACGGAACCGCCACAGGCCTTTTGCCAACACGTGACATGGATCAACAATCCTTCTCAGAACACCGTGAAGAGAACTTCGCCGCCCACATTCGCTTCGCGCGCGCTGTGGTCGGCCATGATCCCCTTCGGCGTCGACAACACCGAAATGCCGAGCCCGTTGTTGACCCGCGGCAGAGCCTTCACCGAGGCGTAAACACGACGCCCGGGCTTGGAGACTCGTTCGATCTCGCGGATGACGGGCTCGCCGTCGAAATACTTCAGCTCGATCTCGATCTCACTGCGGCCCGAGGAGTGCTCGAGCGTGGCGTAACCGCGGATGTAGCCCTCGGTCTTGAGCACTTCGAGCACATTCTCGCGCATCTTCGAACCAGGCGTCGAGACCTTGCTCTTGGAGCGCATCTGCGCGTTGCGGATACGGGTGATCAGATCGCTGATTGGATCGTGCGTAGACATCTAAACGACCCTCCTTACCAGCTGGACTTCACGAGGCCCGGGACCATGCCCTTGGAGCCAAGGTCGCGCATCGCGATGCGAGACAGTTTGGTCTTGCGGTAGTTCGAGCGCGAACGGCCCGACAGCTCGCAACGCAGACGGATGCGGGTCGCCGACGAGTTGCGCGGCATTTCCGCAAGCTTCAGGGTGGCGGCGAACCGCTCCTCCATCGGCAGCGTCTTGTCGGCGATGATCGCCTTCAACCGCTCGCGCTTCGGGGCGGCGTTCTTCGCCATCCGCTTGCGCCGGTTGTTCTTCTCGACTGAACTCTTCTTTGCCATGCTTGGCTCCTGGGTATCCGCGTTTGAGAGGCTTTAGGTCAGCGTCTCACTGCCGGAACGGGAAATTGAAAGCGGTCAACAAGGCCCTCGCCTCGTCGTCGGTCTTGGCCGTGGTGCAGACGGTGATGTCCATACCGCGGGCTTCCGTGACCTTGTCGAAGTCGATCTCGGGGAAAATGATGTGTTCCTTGAGGCCGAGCGAGTAGTTGCCGCGGCCGTCGAAGCTCTTCGGGTTCAGGCCGCGGAAGTCGCGGACGCGCGGCAGCGCGACCGTCACCAGGCGATCGATGAACTCGTACATGCGGGCCTTGCGCAGCGTGACCTTGCAGCCGATCGGCTGGTTCTCACGCAGCTTGAAGGTCGCGATCGCGATACGCGAATAGGTCACGATCGCCTTCTGGCCGGCGATCAGCGTCAATTCAGCGGCGGCGTTCTCGGCCTTCTTACGGTCGTTGACGGAGTCGCCAACGCCCATGTTCAGCACGACCTTGTCCAGACGCGGAACCTGCATGACGTTCTCATAACCGAACTTCTCGGTCATTTCCGTCCGGATCTTCGCGTCATATTCCGCGCGCAGGCGCGGCGTGTAAGCGACCTCAGCCATCGATCTCAGCTCCCGAGCTCTTGGCGATGCGGACCTTCTTGCCGTCCGCCAGAATCTTGAATCCGACGCGGGTCGGCTTTCCATCCTTGCCGACGAACGCGATGTTGGACAGTTGGATCGGCGACTCCTTCGAGATGATGCCGCCCTCCTGGGCCTGCGTCTGCTTCTGATGACGCTTGACCATGTTGATACCGCGCACCAGCGCCGTGCCGGCGTCCGGGCGAACCTCGAACACTTCGCCGGTGCGACCCTTGTCGCGACCGGTCAGCACGACGACCTTGTCGCCCTTGCGGATCTTCGCAGCCATCACAGCACCTCCGGCGCGAGCGAGATGATCTTCATGTGGTTCTTCGCGCGCAGCTCGCGCGGCACGGGCCCGAAGATACGGGTGCCGACCGGCTCGGACTGGTTGTTGATCAGAACGGCGGCGTTGCGGTCGAAGCGGATGACCGAACCGTCGGCGCGGCGGATGTCCTTGCGGACGCGCACCACGACGGCCTTCATCACGTCGCCCTTCTTCACCTTGCCACGCGGAATCGCTTCCTTGATCGAGACGACGATGATGTCGCCGATCGTGGCGTAGCGGCGCTTGGAGCCTCCGAGCACCTTGATACACATGACACGGCGTGCGCCAGAATTGTCGGCCACGTCGAGGTTGGTCTGCATCTGAATCATTGATGCACCTCGTCCTCTTCTCTCTTGCGCCAGCCCAGCCGGCGCTCAACATTTTCCTGAAGTCAGTCGGCTAAAGCCAACAGATCAGGCGCTTTTCTTGTGTTCGCCCCGGATCACGATCCAGCGCTTCAACTTCGAAATCGGCTTGGTTTCCTCGATCCACACCATGTCGCCCGGCTTGAACTGGTTGTCCTCGTCGTGCGCGTGGTAGTTCTTCGAACGGCGGATCGTCTTCTTGTAGATCGGGTGCGTGAAGCGGCGATCGACGCGCACCACAACGGTCTTGGCAGTCTTGTCGCTGACGACCACGCCTTGCAAAGTACGTTTCGGCATATTCGTAAGCCCCTTACTTCTCTTTCGCGCGCTTCTGCGCGGCGACGGTCTTGATGCGGGCGATGTCACGGCGAGCCTCGCGCAGGCGCGAGGTGTTCTCGAGCTGCCCGGTGGCGCGCTGGAAGCGCAGGTTGAAGCGCTCCTTCTTCAGATTCAGGATGGCGTCATCCTGCTGATCAGGGCTCAATGCACGGATGTCTTCGATCTTCATCTGGGCCATGGCCATTACTCCGCAATGCGCTCGACGAAGCGCGTCTTGATCGGCAGCTTGGCGGCCGCCAGGGTCAGCGCTTCACGCGCCGTCTGGGTGTTGACGCCGTCGATCTCGAACAGCACCCGGCCGGGCTTGACGCGCGCGACCCACAGTTCCGGAGCACCCTTGCCGGAGCCCATGCGGACTTCGGCCGGCTTCTTCGACACCGGAACGTCGGGGAACACGCGGATCCAGACGCGGCCGGCGCGCTTCATGTGGCGGGTCAGCGCGCGGCGAGCGGCTTCGATCTGGCGCGCGGTAACGCGCTCCGGCTCGGTCGCCTTCAGGCCGAACTGGCCGAAGGCCAACGTCGCACCCGAAGACGCAACGCCGTGGATACGGCCCTTATGCGCCTTCCGGAACTTCGTTTTCTTAGGTTGCATCATGGCTTCAAGCCCTCAAATTCTCTGTGCTGGCGTCAGGCCGCAGCGTTGTCACGGCGCCCACGGCCACCGCGATCACCACCGCCGCCGGTCTCGCCTTCGGCCATTCTCTTGTCCTGGGCCATCGGATCGTGCTCGAGGATCTCGCCCTTGAAGATCCAGACCTTGACACCGCAGGTGCCGAAGGTCGTGAACGCGGTCGCAACGCCGTAGTCGATGTCGGCGCGCAGCGTGTGCAGCGGCACGCGACCTTCGCGGTACCACTCCATGCGCGCGATTTCCGCGCCGCCCAGGCGACCCGAGCAGTTGATGCGGATGCCTTCCGCGCCGAGACGCATCGCCGACTGCACGGCGCGCTTCATGGCACGGCGGAACGCCACGCGGCGCTCGAGCTGCTGCGCGATCGACTCGGCCACCAGCGTCGCATCGAGCTCCGGCTTGCGGATCTCGACGATGTTGATGACGACGTCGGACGAGGTGATGTCCGCGACCTTCTTGCGAAGCTTGTCGATGTCGGCGCCCTTCTTGCCGATCACCACGCCCGGACGAGCCGAGTGGATGGTGACGCGGCACTTCTTGTGCGGACGCTCGATCACGATGCGGGCGACGGCCGCCTGCTTGAGCTCCTTGTGCAGGATCTCGCGGATCTTGACGTCCTCGTGCAGCAGCTTGCCGTATTCCTGCTTGCCGGCGAACCAGCGGGAATCCCAGGTCCGGTTGATGCCGAGACGCAGACCGATTGGATTGATCTTTTGACCCATCGTTTTCTCCTGCGACCCTTAAGCCGCTGCTGCTTCGGCTTCGACCTGACGAACAATGATCGTCAGCTGCGAAAATGGTTTGTAGACACGGCCCGAGCGGCCACGGCCGCGGGCGGCAAAGCGCTTCATCACGAGGCCGTTGCCGACGAAGGCCTGCGCCACGACGAGATCGTCGACGTCGAGGTCGTGGTTGTTCTCGGCATTGGCGATAGCCGATTCCAGGCACTTCTTCACGTCAACCGCGATCCGCTTGCGCGAAAACTGCAGGTCGGCGAGCGCAGCAGCTGCCTTCCGGCCGCGAATGAGCTGGGCGACCAGGTTGAGCTTCTGCGGGCTCACCCGCAGCATCCGGGCGACCGCCTTGGCCTCGTTCTCGGCGAGGCTCCGTTCGCGCTTAGGTTTGCTCATCGTTTAATCCTCAAGCCTTCTTGGCTTTCTTGTCGCCGGAGTGGCCATGGAAGGTCCGGGTCGGCGAGAACTCGCCGAACTTGTGACCGACCATTTCCTCGTTGACGGCAACCGGTACGTGCTTCTGACCGTTGTAGACACCGAAGGTCAGGCCGACGAACTGCGGCAGGATCGTCGAGCGACGGCTCCAGATCTTGATGACGTCGTGACGGCCGGACGCACGGGCGGCATCTGCCTTCTTGAGCAGAGAACCCTCGACGAACGGGCCTTTCCAGACTGAACGAACCATGTCCGGCGTTCCTTACTTCTTCCGCTTGTGGCGGCTTAGGAGAATGAATTTGTTGGTCGACTTGTTGCTGCGGGTCTTCTTGCCCTTGGTCGGCTTGCCCCACGGGGTGACCGGGTGGCGACCGCCCGAGGTCCGACCTTCACCACCGCCGTGCGGATGGTCGATCGGGTTCATCGAGACACCGCGGTTATGCGGCTTGCGGCCCAGCCAACGGTTGCGGCCGGCCTTGCCGATCGAGGTGTTCATGTGATCCGGGTTCGACACCGCGCCGATCGTGCCGCGGCAACGGCCGTGCACCAGGCGCTGCTCGCCCGAGTTCAGGCGGATGATCACGTAGTCGTGGTCGCGGCCGACGAGCTGGGCGTAGGTGCCGGCGGAACGAGCGAGCTGGCCGCCCTTCCCGATCTTGACCTCGATGTTATGGATGATCGTGCCGACCGGCATGTTGCCGAGCGGCATGACGTTGCCCGGCTTCACGTCGACATAGTTGCCGGCAACCACGGAATCACCGACGGCAAGGCGCTGCGGCGCCAGGATATAGGCCTGGGTGCCGTCTTCGTATTTGACCAGCGCGATGAACGCGGTGCGGTTCGGATCGTATTCCAGCCGCTCGACCGTCGCGGGCGCATCGACCTTGTCGCGCTTGAAGTCGACGATGCGCAGCGTCTGCTTGTGACCGCCGCCGCGGAAGCGCACGGTGATGCGACCGGTGTTGTTGCGGCCGCCCGAGGAGTGCTTGCCTTCGGTGAGCGCCTTGACCGGCTTGCCCTTGTAGAGGGCCGAACGATCGACCATGACCAGCTGGCGCTGGCCCGGCGTCGTGGGATTGAATTTTTTCAGTGCCATCGTCGTACGACCTTACAGACCGGTGGTCACGTCGATCCGGTGGCCCTCTTCGAGGGTCACGATCGCGCGCTTGCTGTTCGACTGCGAGCCGAGATTGCCGCGGAAGATCTTGGTCTTGCCCTTGCGGACCAGCGTGTTGACGCTCTTGACCTTGACGTCGAACAGCTTCTCGATCGCTTCCTTGATCTGCGGCTTGGTCGCCTTCGCGGCCACCTTGAACAGGACCTTGTTGTGCTCCGAGGCGATCGTCGCCTTTTCGGTCACGACCGGCGACAAGATCACGTCGTAGTGGCGAGGCTCGATGTTCTTCGTCATTTGAAGCGCGCCTCCAGCGCATCGATGGCGGCCTTGGTCAGAACGAGCTTCTGACGGCGCAGGATGTCATAGACGTTGATGCCTTGGATCGGCAGCACGTCCATGTTCGGGATATTGCGAGCCGCAGCGGCAAAGCCGTTGTTGAGCTCGGCGCCGTCGATGATCAGCGCGTTGGTCAAGCCGAGGCCCGAGAAGTGGCCGAGCAGAGCCTTGGTCTTGGCGGCTTCCAGCGCGGCCTTGTCAATCACCAGCAGATCGCCGTCCTTGGCCTTGGCCGACAGCGCATGCTTGAGGGCAAGCGCGCGGACCTTCTTCGGCAGGTCGGTGGCGTGCGAACGCACCACCGGACCGAAGGCACGGCCACCGCCGCGGAACTGCGGCACGCGGGCCGAGCCGTGACGAGCACCGCCGGTGCCCTTCTGCTTGTACATCTTCTTGCCGGTGCGCCAGATCTCGGCGCGGCCCTTGGCCTTGTGAGTGCCGGCCTGACGCTTGTTGAGCTGCCACTGCACGCAACGCGCAATGATGTCCTGGCGCGGCTCGAGGCCGAAAATGGCGTCGGAAAGCTGGACCGAGCCGGCTTCCTTACCTTCGAGGGTCGTGACCTTCAAT
Source organism: Bradyrhizobium sp. MI1.7 (assembly GCF_055811795.1). Classification (NCBI taxonomy): domain Bacteria; kingdom Pseudomonadati; phylum Pseudomonadota; class Alphaproteobacteria; order Hyphomicrobiales; family Nitrobacteraceae; genus Bradyrhizobium; species Bradyrhizobium sp. MI1.7. Next base: position 142,152 of record NZ_JBVVPO010000007.1, on the reverse strand, counting down.
TCCATCTCACGCCTCCTGCGCAGCCGGAGCAGCGTCCGCTTCGCCAGCAACCTTGAACTTGCCGGGCTTCGGAGCATCCTTCGGCAGCGGCTTCTTGACAGCGTCGCGCACGCGGATCCAGCCGCCCTTGGAGCCGGGAACGGCACCTTCGACGAGGATCAGGCCGCGCTCGACATCGAGCTGAACGACTCGAAGGTTGAGCGTGGTGATGCGGTCGACACCCATGTGGCCGGGCATCTTCTTGTTCTTCCAGGTCTTGCCGGGGTCCTGACGGCCACCGGTCGAACCGATCGAGCGGTGCGAGACCGACACACCGTGGGTGGCGCGCAGACCGCCGAAGTTCCAGCGCTTCATACCGCCGGCGAAGCCCTTACCGACCGAGGTGCCGGTGACGTCGACGAACTGGCCGACGACGAAATGATCGGCAAGGATCTCGGCGCCAACGGGGATCATGGCATCCGCGGAGACGCGGAATTCCTCGACCTGCCGCTTCGGCTCGACCTTGGCGACCGCGAACTGGCCGCGCTCTGCCTTGGGCATGTACACGGTCTTGCGGCTGCCAGAACCAAGCTGGAGCGCGACGTAACCGTTCTTCTCTTCAGTGCGGTGGCCTACGACCTGGCAATTGCCGAGCTTCAGCACGGTCACGGGGATATGTTCGCCGGCCTCTGTAAAGACCCGCGTCATCCCGACCTTTTGTGCGATCACTCCGGAGCGCATCGGCGTGCTTCCTGTTCTTTCTGTCCGCTAGTCGCGAACGTGATCCAAAAATCTTAGAGCTTGATCTCGACGTCGACACCGGCGGCCAGGTCGAGCTTCATCAAAGCATCGACGGTCTGCGGGGTCGGATCGACGATGTCGAGCAGGCGCTTGTGAGTGCGCATCTCGAACTGCTCGCGGCTCTTCTTGTCGACGTGCGGCGAACGGTTGACGGTGAACTTCTCGATGCGGGTGGGCAGCGGAATGGGTCCGCGGACCTGCGCGCCGGTGCGCTTCGCCGTGTTCACGATCTCGCGGGTCGACGTATCGAGGATACGATGGTCGAACGCCTTGAGACGGATACGAATGTTTTGGCCGTTCATTGCCGTGGTCTCTCTTTAGTGGGGGGTGGCGAATAGCGAATAGCGAATGTCACACTCGCTACGCGCCAATCCCTATTCTCGTAATTACTCGATGATCGAGGCGACGACGCCGGCGCCGACGGTGCGGCCACCTTCGCGGATCGCGAAGCGGAGCTTCTCTTCCATCGCGATCGGCACGATCAGGTGCACTTCCATCGCGATGTTGTCGCCCGGCATCACCATCTCGGTGCCTTCCGGCAGATGCACGACACCGGTCACGTCGGTGGTGCGGAAGTAGAACTGCGGACGGTAGTTGGTGAAGAACGGGGTGTGGCGGCCGCCCTCTTCCTTGGTGAGGATGTAGGCCTCAGCCTTGAACTTGGTGTGCGGCTTGACCGAACCCGGCTTGCACAGCACCTGGCCGCGCTCGACGTCCTCGCGCTTGGTGCCGCGGAGCAGCGCACCGATGTTGTCGCCGGCCTGGCCCTGATCGAGCAGCTTGCGGAACATTTCGACGCCCGTGACCGTGGTCTTCTGCGTGGCGCGCAGACCGACGATCTCGATTTCCTCGCCGACCTTGACGATGCCGCGCTCGACACGGCCGGTCACGACGGTGCCGCGGCCCGAGATCGAGAACACGTCTTCAACCGGCATCAGGAAGGGCTGGTCGACCGGACGCTCCGGCTGCGGAATGTACTCGTCGACATTCTTCATCAGCTCGAGGATGGCGTCATGGCCGAGCTTCTTGTCGGAATCTTCGAGAGCGGCGAGCGCCGAACCCTTGATGATCGGGATCTTGTCGCCCGGGAAGTCGTACTTCGAGAGCAGCTCGCGGACTTCGAGCTCGACGAGCTCGAGGAGTTCCGGATCGTCGACCATGTCGCACTTGTTGAGGAACACGACGAGCGCGGGCACGCCGACCTGGCGGGCGAGCAGGATGTGCTCGCGGGTCTGCGGCATCGGGCCGTCAGCAGCCGACACGACCAGGATCGCACCGTCCATCTGGGCGGCGCCGGTGATCATGTTCTTCACGTAGTCGGCGTGGCCGGGGCAGTCGACGTGGGCGTAGTGGCGGTTCTTGGTCTCGTACTCGACGTGGGCGGTCGAGATCGTGATGCCGCGCGCCTTCTCTTCCGGCGCCTTGTCGATCTGGTCGTACGCCGTGAACGTCGCACCGCCGGTCTCGGCGAGGATCTTGGTGATCGCAGCCGTCAACGACGTCTTGCCATGGTCGACGTGACCGATGGTGCCGATGTTACAGTGCGGTTTGTTACGTTCAAACTTTGCTTTGGCCATTTGACTCTCCGTTCAATCGTCAGTTCGAGACCGACGACAATCAGGCAAACTTCTTCTGGACTTCTGCCGACACATTGGCCGGCGCTTCTGCGTAGTGGTCGAACTGCATGGTGAAGGTCGCGCGACCCTGGCTCATCGAGCGCAGGTTGTTCACGTACCCGAACATGTTCATGAGCGGCACCATCGCGTTGATGACGTTGGCGTTGCCGCGCATGTCCTGACCCTGGATCTGACCGCGCCGGGAATTCAGGTCGCCGATGACCGAGCCGGTGTAATCTTCCGGGGTCACCACTTCGACCTTCATGATCGGCTCGAGCAGGACGGACTTGCCCTTCTGCAGCGCTTCGCGGAATGCCGCGCGCGATGCGATTTCGAAGGCGAGCGCCGACGAGTCGACGTCGTGGTACTTGCCGTCGACGAGCTGAACCTTGACGTCGACCACGGGGAAGCCCGCGACGACACCAGAGCTCATCACGCTGTTGAGGCCCTTTTCGACGCCGGGGATGTATTCCTTCGGAACCGCACCGCCGACGATCTTGGACTCGAACTCGTAGCCCTTGCCGGGCTCGTTCGGCTCGACCACGATCGACACTTCCGCGAACTGACCGGTACCGCCGGTCTGCTTCTTGTGGGTGTACTTGACCTCGGCCTTCTTGGTGACGCGCTCACGGAACGCAACCTGCGGCGCGCCGATGTTGGCGTCGACCTTGTAGGTACGCCTGAGGATGTCGACCTTGATGTCGAGATGGAGTTCGCCCATGCCCTTGAGGATGGTCTGGCCGGACTCCTGGTCGGTCGACACGCGGAAGGACGGATCCTCCGCGGCGAGCTTCGCCAGCGCCACGCCCAGCTTTTCCTGGTCGGCCTTGGACTTCGGCTCGATCGCGATCTCGATGACCGGCTCGGGGAATTCCATCTTCTCCAGGATCACCTGCTTGTCGGGATCGCACAGCGTGTCACCGGTGCGCGCTTCCTTCAGGCCGGCCAGCGCGACGATGTCGCCGGCATAGGCTTCCTTGATGTCCTCGCGGTTGTTCGCATGCATCAGCAGCATGCGCCCGATGCGCTCCTTCTTCTCGCGCGTCGAGTTCACGACACCGGTGCCGCTCTGCAGGACGCCGGAGTAGATGCGGCAGAAGGTGATGGTGCCGACGAACGGGTCGTCCATGATCTTGAACGCGAGCAGCGCGAGCGGCTCCTTGTCGTCGGCCTTGCGCACGACCTCGTTGCCGCGGTCGTCGGTGCCCTTGATCGCGGGCACGTCGATCGGCGACGGCAGATAGTCGACGACGGCGTCGAGCAGCGGCTGCACGCCCTTGTTCTTGAAGGCCGAGCCGCACAGCACGGGATAGAACGCGCCGGTCAGCACCGCCTTGCGGATCAGCCGCTTCAGCGTCGCTTCGTCCGGCTCGTTGCCGTCGAGGAAGGCGGCCAATGCGTCATCGTCGAGCTCGACGGCGGCTTCCACCATCTTCTCGCGGTATTCCTTGGCCTGCTCGACCATATCTTCCGGGATGTCGACATAGTCGAACTTCGCGCCGAGCGATTCGTCGTTCCAGATGATGCCCTGCATCTTCACGAGGTCGACGAGACCCTTGAAGTTGTTCTCGGCACCGATCGGAAGCTGGATCGCGATCGGCTTGGCGCCGAGGCGGTCAACGATGTCGGCCAGACACTTGAAGAAGTCGGCACCCGTCTTGTCCATCTTGTTGGCGAAGACGATGCGCGGAACCTTGTACTTGTCGCCCTGGCGCCAGACGGTCTCGGTCTGGGGCTCGACGCCCTGGTTCGAGTCGAGCACGCAGACGGCGCCGTCGAGCACGCGCAGCGAACGCTCGACTTCAATGGTGAAGTCGACGTGGCCGGGGGTGTCGATGATGTTCAGGCGCTTGCCGGCCCAGAACGCGGTGGTCGCAGCCGAGGTGATCGTGATGCCACGCTCCTGCTCCTGCTCCATCCAGTCCATCGTCGCGGCACCCTCGTGCACTTCGCCGATCTTGTGGCTCTTGCCGGTGTAATAGAGGATGCGCTCGGTGGTCGTGGTCTTGCCGGCATCGATATGCGCCATGATACCGAAATTGCGGTAGTTCTCTATGGCATGAACGCGAGGCATGGGTTGATCCTTAGATTCCGTGTTTCGCCGTTACCAGCGATAGTGCGAGAAGGCGCGGTTGGCTTCCGCCATCCGGTGCACGTCTTCGCGCTTCTTGACGGCGTTGCCGCGGTTGTTCGAGGCGTCGAGCAGCTCAGCCGAGAGCCGCTCGGTCATCGTCTTCTCGTTGCGATCGCGCGCGGCCGAGATCAGCCAGCGAATGCCCAGCGCCTGACGGCGCACCGAACGAACTTCGACCGGAACCTGGTAGGTCGCGCCGCCGACGCGGCGGGAGCGCACTTCGATCGTCGGCATGACGTTCTCGAGTGCCTGCTCGAACACGCCGAGGGGGCTCTGCTTGGTCTTGGCTTCGATGATGCCGAACGCACCGTAGACGATGCCTTCGGCGACCGACTTCTTGCCGGCGTACATCACCGAGTTCATGAACTTCGTGACGATGATGTTCCCGAACTTCGGATCGGGAAGAACTTCGCGCTTTTCCGCTGAGTGGCGACGAGACATTGAGCTGGTTCCCGCTTACTTCGGACGCTTCGCGCCGTACTTCGAACGACGCTGCTTACGGTTCTTGACGCCCTGGGTATCCAGAACGCCGCGGAGGATGTGGTAGCGCACGCCGGGCAAGTCCTTGACGCGGCCGCCGCGGATCATGACCACCGAGTGCTCCTGGAGGTTATGACCTTCGCCGGGGATGTAGCCGATCACCTCGAAGCCGTTCGTCAGGCGCACCTTGGCGACCTTACGAAGCGCCGAGTTCGGCTTCTTCGGGGTCGTGGTGTAGACGCGGGTGCAAACACCACGCTTCTGCGGCGACTGCTGCAGCGCCGGCACCTTCTTGCGCGACTTCTGCACTTCACGCGGTTGAGCGATCAGCTGGTTGATCGTCGGCATCCTGGCCTTACCCTTTGTTCTGCCGCGGCCCCTTCCGGGTCCGCTGTCTTGGCGCGGCCCGTTGCCGGATCCGCAATTCTTTTCGGGCCACCCGCCCGACGAGGTCGCCTCGCACGGAACAATCCGCACAAAGCGAAATTGCGCCAACCGCTCCATCACCGAGCGGAAAGCGTTACGACGCCACAGAGGACCGCAGTTTCAGGCCAATCAGCATAAAGCTACGGCCCGCGCACCGAGGTCATGCATCCGAATTCGATCTCAAGAGAACGAGCTCAAGAGACCTAAAATCGCACTGGCATTGCCTAGCTATGATCGACAGCGTTTGAGCGGCATTCGTCGAGGTTGGTGCCCGTCTTAGCGATCCCTGAGGATCCGATCCCTGGAGATCAACGGGTGGCCCGTTCCGACGCTGGCGATGCTCACCGCCTGTCGTTAAGTGAGGCGCTTTCTATAAGTGAGAGTCGGCCAAGTCAAGGTGAAACGACAGTCAGAAAACGCTTCTGCCACCTGACGAAATCGTTGTTTACCCGCACTCTCCGCGCCTGCCGGATATGGGGACCGGACGCCTGTTCCGCCAGCCCAAAAACCATTTATACCCGGGCTAAATGTACTTTTATAACCCTTACTAAGGCTTTTTTTCCTGTTGATGCGTCAATCTGCCGCCTGCGGCAGAGATTTGCACCATGCGCTACACCGACATTGCCATTATCGGCGGGGGATTGTCCGGCTCGACCGCCGCCGCAATGCTCGGCCGCGCCGGCATTTCGACGGTGCTGATCGACCCGCATGAGAGCTATCCGGCGGACTTTCGAGTCGAAAAACTCAGTGGTCACGTCCAGGTCGAGCGATTCCTGAAGACCGGAATCGGAGAATCGGTGCTGCGCCGCGCGACTTTTGCCGGCGAAAACTGGATCGCTCGATTCGGCCGGTTGCTCGACAAGGCGCCGAGTCGGCAGTTCAACATCCTCTACGATTCGCTCGTCAACGCCGTCCGCGACGAGATCCCTGCTGGCGTCGAGCGCATCTGTGCAAAGGCGGTCTCGCTCTCGACGAGCCCGGAGCGGCAAAAGATCACGCTCTCCAATGAGGAGACGATCTCGGCCCGGCTGGTCGTGCTGGCCAATGGCCTGAACGTCGGCCTGCGCCACCAGCTCGGCATCGCGCGAAAAGTCATCAGCGCCTGCCATTCGATCTCGATCGGGTTCGACGTGGTGCCGGCGGGGCGGAATTCGTTCGACTTCCCGGCGCTGACCTATTTCTCGGAACGGCCGAGCGACCGAATCCCCTACATCACACTGTTTCCGACCGGTCCGCGGATGCGCGCCAATCTGTTCGTCTATCGCGGCTTCGACGACCCATGGCTGCGCGAATTGCGCCGCGCGCCAGCCGAGACGCTGAACGCCGCCCTGCCCCGGCTCAAGCGCATCACCGGCGCCTTCGACATCGCCGGCGAGATCAAGATCCGTCCGATCGACCTCTATGTGAACGACGCAAGCGGCCAGCCCGGCCTCGTGCTGGTGGGCGATGCGTTCTCGACCTCCTGCCCCGCCGCCGGCACCGGCTGTGACAAGGTCTTCACCGACGTCGAGCGGCTCTGCAACGTCCATATCCCGGAGTGGCTTACCTCCGACGGGATGGATACGGACAAGATCGCAGGCTTCTACGCCGATCCGGTCAAGCGGGCCTGCGACGAATGGTCGGCGGCGAAAGCGTTCGAGTTCCGCTCCGTCTCGACCGCGACGAGTCCCTACTGGACCGCGCAGCGCTGGGCGCGCTTCATCGCTTGGTCAGTTCAAGGCTTGATGCGGCCGCTCGGAGGAGCAATTCATCTGGAGCCGAACTTCCTCGGTCACGCCTCCTCGTCGTCCTCGTCCTCATCATCCTCGTCGAGGTCGTCTTCATCCTCGTCGTCATCGTCGCTGTCGTCATCGGCCTGAGCCACAGCGCCATGCGGCTGGTGGATCTGGTCGTTCCACAGCTTGCGATAGGTGCCGTTCCTGGCGAGCAGCTCGGCATGCGAGCCGCGCTCGATCGCCCTGCCCCCTGAGATCACGATGATCTCGTCCATCTCGACCACGGAGGTCAGGCGATGGGTCGACCAGATCATGGTGCGCCCCTTCGCGACCTTCAGCAGCGTGCGGTTGATCGCGGCCTCGGTGGTCTGGTCGAGCGCCGAGGTGGCTTCGTCCAGCAGCAGCACGGAAGGGTTACGGATGACCGCGCGCGCAATCGCGATGCGCTGGCGCTGGCCGCCCGACAGCGTATCGCCGCGCTCGCCGACCGGCGTGTCGTAGCGCTGCGGCAGGCTCATGATGTAGCGGTGGATCTCGGCCTTCTTGGCAGCGTCCTCCACCTCCTCGTCGGTCGCGCCTTCCTTGCCGAGCCGGATGTTCTCGCGAATCGACATGTTGAACAGCATGTTCTCCTGGAACACCACCGCCATGCTCCGGCGCAGCGAATCCAGTGTCACCTTGCGGACGTCGACGCCGTCGATGGCGACGCGCCCCTCGTTGGGCACGTACAGCCGCAGGATCAAATTGAGCAGCGTGCTCTTGCCGGAGCCCGAGGGGCCGACGATGGCGATGCGCTTGCCGGCGTTGAGCTTGAGGCTGAGATTGTCCAGCACCGGCGTCTGGCTGCCTTCGTACTGGAACGTCACGTGGTCGAAGGTGATGTCGTTGGTGATGCGCGGCAGATCGGGCGCGCCGGGACGATCGGCGCCGCGCGTCGGCTCGTCCAGCAGCTCCTGCATGTGGCGGATCGCGGCGGCCGAGGAGATCGACACCGGGATGAAGTGCATCACGTGGGCGATGTTGTAGGAGACCTCCCAGAACGCGCTCTCGAAGGTGACGAAGGTGCCGATGGTGATCTGGCCCTTGGTCGCCAGATACGCGCCGATCGCGAGCACGACGAGGTGCAGCAGCAGCACCGAAATGGTGACCGTCCGCTCCACCATGGTCGACAGGAACGCAGCCGAAGCGATCTTGCGGCGGGTCTCGTCGTTGCGGAAGCTGAAGAAGCCGAACATCTTGCGTTGCAGGCTGAACGCCTTGATCACGGCCTGCGCGGCCACGTTCTCCTGCACCATGCCGAGCAGCGCGCTCTCGTTCTGCTTCTGCTCGTAATTGGCCTGCACCGCCTTCGGGGTGAGGATGCGCGGCCCGATCAGCGTGATCGGGAACACCAGCAGCGCGACCGCGGCGAGCTGCCAGTTCAGGAACAACATCAGGATGATGCCGGCGATCAATTCCAGGAACGGCAGCGCCGCACTGTTGGCGAAGGTCTTGACCGAGCCCTCGAAGGCCGAAAGGTCGACGGAAAAGCGCGACAGTATCTCGCCGCGCTTGGTGCGGCCGAAATAGGCCGCCGGCAGGTCCTGGACATGCTCGAACAGGCGCTTGCGGACATCGGAGATGATGCAGGCAGCCAGCCTGGCGTCCCAGCGCTCGTACCAGACCGCCACGATCGAGGTGAAGATGCCGGCGACCGCGAGCACGCCGAGGATCTTGTAGAGCGCCTGGAAATCCTCCTCGCCGAGCGCGTCGTCGATCAGGTACTTCAGGCTGAGCGGCATGATGACGTTGAACAGCGTCTCGACGCAGACGCCGAACGCCACGAATGACAGCATCCGCTTGTAGTTGGACAGGAACGGCTTGACGAAACCCAGGATGGTCGCGAGCGCGCCTGCGGCCTCGCGCGCGGTAAAGACGACGAGCTCCTCGTCCTCATCGTCGTCGTCGAGCTCCAGCTCGTCATCCTCCTCGTCTTCGTCGTCCTCGTCGTCTTCGAGGTCCGCCTTGACGGGGACAAGCTTGTCGTCGAGCTCGGCCGCCTCTTCCGTGGCGAGTTTCTGTTTGTCGGGCGGGAGGGGCTTGGACGCCATGAAACCAACCGATGCTGACGGCCGGCATGACCGCGGAGAAAGCAGGAAATAGCGGCAACCGCTATCGCACCGATTCTATGCGATCATGACGAATTCGGCAAAGCAATTGGCTACGCCGGTCCGATCCTGTCTCTAGTCGTCGTCCTCATCCTCGACCTTGTCGAAGAAGGAATAACGCAGGCTGTCGGCGTCGGCGTACCACTGGCCCGGGCCCTTGTTGGCGGCAAGCGTCGCCTCCCAGAGCGCGTCGGTGCAGTCCTTGCGATGCATCGACAGGTCAAAGCCGTTGCCGAAGAACAGCTCGGACCATTCCCACCAGGTGCCGAGCTTCTTGACGCCGCGCAGCAGGTCGTAGCGGTCGATCACCACTGAAGCCATGTCCGAGGTGATCGAGCCGAACACGAGGCCGGTCTTGACCACGCGGTTCAGTTCGCGGATCGCGCGGACCACCTGCTTCGGGGAAACATGGCAGAGGCTGGTCTCGAACACGAAGTCGAAGGCGCCGTCCTTGAACGGCATGTCGGTGATCGAGCCGAGCTTGTTGTACTTCTTCAGCGCCTTCGGCGTCCTGGCGTGGATGGCGCGGTTGTTCTCGATGCCGAAGGCATCGATGCCGCGATCGCGCAGCGCGCCGACCAATTCGCCGCTGGCCGAGCCCGCGACCAGCAGCTTGGCGCCCTTGGCCTTGCCCCAGACGATGCCGATCAGCTTGGTGAGATAATCGGGATCGGTGAAGTGGCGCCAAGCTTCGCTGTAGGGACCGAGGCCGCGATAGTTCTCGAAATAGTCGCGGTCGATCTTGTCCGAGACCGGCTCGCCCTCCTCCTGTCCGCGCTCGCGGCGCAGGCGCATCATCTCGGTCAGGATGATGTCGGTCGCCGCGTCCGAGGAGTCGAGCAGACCGTTCAGCGTGGAGTCGAACAGATAATCGCCGACCACCACGATGCCGGGATGCTCCTTCGGCTCCGGCCGGTGATTGGTCATGACGTCGCGCACGGGCAGACCGCCGGGGATGGCGTTCACCGACGACAGCCAGCGGTGGATCTTGCCTTCCACGAAATGCGAACGCGCATCGCCGAGCGAGGCGGGCAGCGATTTCAGTGCGGCGTCGATCAGCTCCTGATCCGACAAATTGGCGAAGGCCAGCGCGTCGGAGCCGGGAATCAGCCAGTTCAGCACGCCGTGCTTGCCAACGTCATGGCGCGCGCCCTCGTTGTAGACGCAGCAGCCGCCGAAGGCTTCCGACATGAACCAGGCGCCAGAAATCTTCTCGCCCCAGAACGGCGTGTCGAACAGGATCGAGACGCGCAGATAGTGCGCGGGACGATCGAAATACGAGACGTGCTTGACCATCGACTTGCGGAGCTGCTCGCCTTCCCAGCCCATCGTCGCGAGCCACGAATGCGGCAGGCAGACCAGCACGAGGTCGAAGTCGCGCGTCTCCGGCCCCTTGCCGTTCATCATCTTCAGCTGGTAGCGGCCGGTCGGCGCCTTGCCGACGGTGAGCACGCGGTGATTGAGTTGGATGTCGGCGTTGACCTCCGACTGCAGGCACTCGATCAGCTGCTCGTTGCCGTTCTGTATGGAATAGAGGCCGATATAGCCGTCGACATCCATCAGGTAGTTCTTGAGCGCGTTGAGCCCGTTGGTGTTGTGGCTTTCGGTCGCGATGTCGGAGCGCGCCATCACCTTGAAGAAACGCTTTGCGGTTTCGTCCTCGACTTCCTCGTCGAGCACCTGCTCGGCGGTCTTGTAGGCCCAGGGATTCTCGTTGTCGTGCGCGCCGACGCCCTCGTAATATTCGATCGGCGTCATCGCCTCGGCGCAGCGGTTCCGGAACGCCTCGATCGCAGCCGCAGTCTTGGCGCCGTATTTGCGGCGCATGCCCGCGACGTCGTTGAGGAGCTCGCCGCCGAACTGCACCTGCTCGGCGTCCATCGGAATGGTCTGAAGTCCGAAATGCTGGATCAGCTCGCGCAGCGGATCGGGACCCGTCATCGAGTAGTCGTAGATCTCGGCAACGCCGGCCTCGTACATCGCCGGCGCGGAATCGAATTTGCGCGTGACGATCTTGCCGCCGAGCCGGTCGGAGGCCTCGTAGATGGTGATGCGGCAGAGGTCGCCGAGCTTACGCTTCAAGTACCAGGCGCTCATCAGCCCGCCGGGGCCGCCGCCTACGATTGCGAGATCAAGCATATGAGTTCCGTGGTCTCCGGCCCTGCCCCCGTCACGGGACCACCGGTCTAACTTCCCTTAGCAGAAGCGCTTTTGCGCCTGAAGGAAAGATGAACAAAGGTTGATCCTGCACCGCAACAGGCAAACAAAGCAGCAAAAAGGCCGGCTTGCGCCGGCCTTTTCATTGTCCTCGGTATTCCTACGGATGAAGCATTATTCCGCAGGAGGCAGCGCAGGAAGCTCCGCTTCCGGCGCGGGCGACACGACGGCCGCCTGCTTCTCGCGCTCGTCCAGGATCAGCTTGTCGCGCTTCATCGCGACTTCGCGGATCTTGGCCATGGAGGCGCCGGTGCCCGCCGGGATCAACCGGCCGACGATGACGTTCTCCTTGAGGCCTTCGAGCGGATCGACCTTGCCGTTGACCGCCGCTTCCGTGAGGACGCGGGTGGTCTCCTGGAACGAGGCCGCCGAGAAGAAGGAGCGGGTCTGAAGGCTCGCCTTGGTGATGCCGAGCAGAACCGGCGTTCCCGTAGCGATCTTCTTGCCCTCTTCCTTCGCCTTCTCGTTGAGCGCGTCGAACTCGATCTTGTCGACCTGCTCGCCGGAGATCATGTCCGTGTCGCCCTGGTCGGTGACTTCCACCTTCTGGAGCATCTGACGGACAATCACCTCGATGTGCTTGTCGTTGATGAGCACGCCCTGGAGCCGGTAGACCTCCTGGATCTCGTTGACCAGATAGGCCGCGAGCTCCTCGATGCCCTTGACCGCCAGGATGTCGTGCGGCGCCGGGTTGCCTTCGACGATGAAGTCGCCCTTTTCGACGACGTCGCCGTCCTGAAGGTGGATGTGCTTGCCCTTCGGGATCAGGTACTCGCGTGCCTCGTCGGTCTTGTCCATCGGCTCGATCGAGATGCGACGCTTGTTCTTGTAGTCGCGTCCGAACCGGATGGTGCCCGAGATTTCGGCGATGATCGCCGCATCCTTCGGACGCCGTGCCTCGAACAGTTCCGCCACCCGCGGCAGACCGCCGGTGATGTCACGCGTCTTGGCGCTTTCGGTCGAGACACGGGCGAGGATGTCGCCCGTATTGACCTTGGCTCCGACGTCGACCGAGAGAATGGCGTCGACCGACAGCATGTAGCGGGCATCGCCGCCACGGGCGAGCTTGAGCACCTTGCCGTCCTTGCCCTTGACCACGATGGCCGGACGGAGGTCCGCGCCGCCGCGGGTCGAGCGCCAGTCGATGACCACGCGCTTGGCGATACCGGTGGCCTCGTCGAGCGTTTCCGAGATCGACTGCCCCTCGACCAGATCCTCGAAGCCGATGGTACCTTCGACTTCGGTGAGCAGCGGACGGGTGTAGGGATCCCACTCGACGATGCGCTGGCCGCGCTTGACGGTGTCGCCCTCGTCGACGTGCAGGCGCGAACCGTACTGGATACGGTGCGTCGCACGCTCGGTGCCGTCGGCATCGACGATCGCGATCACCATGTTGCGGACCATCGCGACCAGGTGACCTTCGCTGTTGCGGGCGATGGCCTTGTTCCGGATCACGATCTTGCCGTCGAAGTTGGATTCGACGAACGACTGCTCGTTGAGCTGCGCCGCACCACCGATGTGGAAGGTGCGCATGGTCAGCTGGGTGCCGGGCTCGCCGATCGACTGCGCCGCGATGACGCCGACGGCTTCACCGTGGTTGACCGGCGTGCCGCGGGCGAGGTCGCGGCCGTAGCACATGCCGCAGATGCCGTTGACGAGCTCGCAGGTCAGTGCCGAGCGGATCTTCACCTCCTGCACGCCACCCTGGTGGATGGCATCCAGATGGCTCTCTTCCATCAGCGTACCGCGCTTGATGATCACCTTGCCCGAGCTGTCACGCACGTCTTCGCAGGCCGTACGGCCGAGGATGCGCGAGCCGAGCGAGGCAACCACGGTGCCGGCATCGACGATGGCGCGCATCTTGATGCCGAGCTTGGTGCCGCAGTCGTTCTGCGTGATGATGCAGTCCTGCGCCACGTCGACGAGACGACGGGTCAGGTAGCCCGAGTTCGCGGTCTTCAACGCGGTGTCCGCGAGGCCCTTACGGGCACCGTGGGTCGAGTTGAAGTACTCGAGCACCGAGAGGCCTTCCTTGAAGTTCGAGATGATCGGCGTCTCGATGATCTCACCCGACGGCTTGGCCATCAGGCCGCGCATGCCGGCGAGCTGGCGCATCTGGGCCGGCGAACCGCGGGCACCGGAGTGAGCCATCATGTAGATCGAGTTGATGTCGGCATCCGCCCCGCTCGCCGTCTTCTTGGTCGAGGAGATCTCCTTCATCATCGCCTTGGCGATTTCTTCCGTGGCCTTCGACCAGGCGTCGACGACCTTGTTGTACTTCTCGCCATGGGTGATCAGACCGTCGTTGTACTGCTGCTCGAAATCCTTCGCCAGCGTACGGGTGGTGTCGACGATCTTCCACTTGGAGTGCGGCACGACCATGTCGTCCTTGCCGAACGAGATGCCGGCCTTGAACGCGTTGTAGAAGCCGAGCGCCATGATGCGGTCGCAGAAGATCACAGTCTCCTTCTGGCCGCAGTGACGGTAGACTTGGTCGATCACGCCCGAGATTTCGCGCTTGGTCATCAGCTTGTTGATGATCTCGTACGAAATCCGCGGGTTCTTCGGCAGCAGGTTGCCGAGCATGACGCGACCCGCGGTGGTCTCGATCCAGCGCGTCGAGACCTTGCCGGTCTCGTCCATGCCCTGCCACCGATACTTGATCTTGGTGTGGAGGTGGATGACCTTCGCGTGCAGCGCGTGCTCGAGCTCGGCCATGTCGCCGAAGATCTTGCCCTCGCCGGGCAGGCCTTCACGCATGATCGAGACGTAGTAGAGACCGAGCACGATGTCCTGCGACGGCACGATGATCGGCTGGCCGTTCGCCGGATGCAGGATGTTGTTGGTCGACATCATCAGGACGCGCGCTTCCAGCTGCGCCTCGAGCGACAGCGGAACGTGCACGGCCATCTGGTCGCCGTCGAAGTCGGCGTTGAACGCGGCGCAGACCAGCGGATGCAGCTGGATCGCCTTGCCCTCGATCAGCACGGGCTCGAACGCCTGGATGCCGAGACGATGCAGCGTCGGTGCGCGGTTGAGCAGCACCGGATGCTCGCGGATGACCTCGTCCAGGATGTCCCAGACCTCGGGCCGCTCCTTCTCGACCAGCTTCTTCGCCTGCTTCACGGTGGTGGACAGGCCCTTGGCGTCAAGCCGCGAGTAGATGAACGGCTTGAACAGCTCGAGCGCCATCTTCTTCGGCAGGCCGCACTGATGCAGGCGCAGCTCGGGACCGACCACGATCACCGAACGGCCCGAATAGTCGACGCGCTTGCCGAGCAGGTTCTGACGGAAGCGACCCTGCTTGCCCTTGAGCATGTCGGCGAGCGACTTCAGCGGACGCTTGTTGGCGCCCGTGATGACGCGGCCGCGGCGGCCGTTGTCGAACAGCGCATCGACCGCTTCCTGAAGCATGCGCTTCTCGTTGCGGATGATGATGTCCGGCGCGCGCAGCTCCATCAGCCGCTTCAAGCGGTTGTTGCGGTTGATGACGCGGCGGTAGAGGTCGTTGAGGTCCGAGGTCGCGAAGCGGCCGCCGTCCAGCGGCACCAGCGGACGCAGGTCCGGCGGGATCACCGGAACCACGGTCATGATCATCCATTCCGGCTTGTTGCCGGAGTGGCGGAACGCTTCCACGATCTTCAGGCGCTTGGCGAGCTTCTTGTGCTTGATGTCGGAGTCGGTCTCCTGCATCTCGAGGCGCAAGGTGGCTTCGAGCTTCTCGAGGTCCATGCCCTTGAGCAGCTCGCGGATCGCTTCCGCGCCGATCATGGCGGTGAAGGAATCCTGGCCGTACTCGTCCTGTGCCTTCAGATACTCGTCTTCCGACAAGAGCTGACGGTCCTTCAGCGCGGTGAGACCCGGCTCGAGCACGACGTAATATTCGAAATAGAGGATCCGCTCGAGATCCTTCAGCGTCATGTCCAGCAGAAGGCCGATGCGCGAGGGCAGCGACTTCAGGAACCAGATGTGCGCGACGGGGGCTGCGAGCTCGATATGGCCCATGCGCTCGCGCCGGACGCGCGACAGCGTGACCTCGACCGAGCACTTCTCGCAGATGATGCCCTTGTACTTCATGCGCTTGTACTTGCCGCACAAGCACTCGTAGTCCTTGATCGGCCCGAAGATGCGGGCGCAGAACAGGCCGTCGCGCTCGGGCTTGAAGGTACGGTAGTTGATGGTCTCCGGCTTCTTGATCTCGCCGTAGGACCAGGACAGAATCTTCTCAGGAGACGCGATCGAAATCCGGATCTGGTCGAAGACCTGAGCCGGAGTCGTCGGGTTGAAGAGATTCATAATTTCTTGGTTCATCGTCTTCTCCTCGCGTGCCGGTCGCCTACGGCCGCAAATTCGAAAATCACTCAATCGGGGCGCCCTGCCCTCAAGGCCTCGGGAGGGGCGCCGATGCCCGGCCGTGAAGGCCGGGCATGAAAGGTCGTATTACTCGGCTGCTTCCGACGTCGGCGCCGGTCCCACCTTGGAGTTGTGCAGGTCGACGTTGAGGCCGAGCGAGCGCATTTCCTTGACCAGCACGTTAAACGATTCCGGAATACCGGCCTCGAACGTGTCGTCGCCGCGGACGATCGCCTCGTACACCTTGGTACGGCCGGCGACGTCGTCCGACTTGACCGTCAGCATCTCCTGGAGCGTGTACGCCGCGCCGTAAGCCTCGAGCGCCCACACTTCCATTTCGCCGAAGCGCTGGCCACCGAACTGCGCCTTGCCGCCCAGCGGCTGCTGGGTGACGAGCGAGTACGGACCGATCGAACGCGCGTGGATCTTGTCGTCCACGAGATGGTGCAGCTTGAGCATGTAGATGTAGCCCACCGTCACCTTGCGATCGAAGGCATCGCCGGTACGGCCGTCATAGACGGTCGACTGACCCGAAGCGTCGAGACCGGCAAGCTTCAGCATCTCCTCGATGTCGGCTTCCTTGGCGCCGTCGAACACCGGCGTCGCGATCGGCACGCCGCGGCTCAGATTGTGACCAAGCTCGATCAACTCGTTGTCGTTGAGCGACTTGATCGTCTCGTCCTCGCCGTAGACCTTCTTCAAGGTTTCCTTCAGCGGCTTGATGTCCTGCTTCGACAGATAGGCATCGACCGTCTGGCCGATACGCTTGCCGAGGCCGGCGCAAGCCCAGCCGAGATGGGTCTCGAGGATCTGTCCGACGTTCATGCGCGAGGGCACGCCGAGCGGATTGAGCACGATGTCGGCATGCGTACCGTCTTCGAGGAACGGCATGTCCTCGATCGGCACGATCTTCGACACCACGCCCTTGTTCCCGTGGCGGCCGGCCATCTTGTCGCCGGGCTGGATCTTGCGCTTCACCGCGACGAAGACCTTGACCATCTTCATCACGCCGGGCGGCAGTTCGTCACCGCGCTGAAGCTTCTCGACCTTGTCGAGGAAGCGCTGTTCCAGCCCCTTCTTCGACTCGTCGTACTGCTTCCGCATGGCCTCGATCTCGGCCATCAGCTTGTCGTTCGGCGAAGCGAACAGCCACCACTGCGACTTCGGGTACTCCTCGAGCACCGCACGGGTGATCTTGGTGTCCTTCTTGAAGCCCTTCGGGCCCGCAATGCCCTGCCGTCCCTCGAGGAGCTCGGCAAGACGGTTGTAGACGTTGCGGTCCAGGATCGCCTGCTCGTCGTCGCGGTCCTTGGCCAGACGCTCGATCTCTTCCCGCTCGATCGCCAGCGCACGCTCGTCCTTGTCGACGCCGTGACGGTTGAACACGCGCACTTCCACGATCGTGCCCTGCACGCCCGGAGGAACGCGCAGCGAGGTGTCGCGAACGTCGGAGGCCTTTTCGCCGAAGATGGCGCGCAGAAGCTTTTCTTCCGGCGTCATCGGGCTTTCGCCCTTCGGCGTGATCTTGCCGACCAGGATGTCGCCGGCGCGCACTTCCGCGCCGATGTAGACGATACCGGCTTCGTCGAGGTTCTTCAGCGCTTCTTCCGAGACGTTCGGAATGTCGCGGGTGATTTCCTCAGGGCCGAGCTTGGTGTCGCGGGCCATCACCTCGAACTCCTCGATGTGGATCGAGGTGAAGACGTCTTCCTTCACGATCCGCTCGGAGAGCAGGATCGAGTCTTCGAAGTTGTAGCCGTTCCACGGCATGAACGCGACCAGCACGTTGCGGCCGAGCGCGAGCTCACCGAGATCGGTCGACGGACCGTCGGCGATGATGTCGCCCTTCTTGACGATGTCGCCGACCTTCACCAGCGGACGCTGGTTGATGCAGGTCGACTGGTTGGAGCGCTGGTACTTCATCAGACGGTAGATATCGACGCCCGACTTGGTCGGATCGAGATCTTCCGTGGCGCGGATGACGACGCGGGTCGCGTCGATCTGGTCGATCACGCCCGACCGGCGCGCCGCGATCGCGGCACCCGAGTCACGCGCAACCACGCCTTCCATGCCGGTGCCGACGAACGGCGCCTCGGCACGAACCAGCGGCACCGCCTGGCGCTGCATGTTCGAGCCCATCAGCGCGCGGTTGGCGTCGTCGTTCTCGAGGAACGGGATCAGCGCCGCGGCGACCGAAACGAGCTGCTTCGGCGACACGTCCATGTAGTCGACCTTGTCCGGCGTCACCGGCAAGACTTCGCCGGCGTGACGGCAGACCACGAGATCCTCGGTGAAGCGGCCCTTCGGGTCGAGCGGCACGTTGGCCTGCGCGACCGTGTAGCGGCCCTCTTCCATCGCCGAGAGGTACACGACCTCGTCGGTGACGCGACCGTCCTTGACCTTGCGGTACGGCGTCTCGACGAAGCCGTACTTGTTCACGCGCGCGAAGGTCGCGAGCGAGTTGATCAGGCCGATGTTCGGACCTTCCGGCGTCTCGATCGGGCAGATGCGGCCGTAATGCGTCGGATGCACGTCGCGCACCTCGAAGCCGGCGCGCTCGCGGGTCAGACCGCCCGGTCCAAGCGCCGACAGGCGGCGCTTGTGGGTGATCTCCGACAGCGGGTTGGTCTGGTCCATGAACTGCGAGAGCTGTGAGGAGCCGAAGAACTCGCGCACGGCGGCAGCCGCCGGCTTCGCGTTGATCAGGTCCTGCGGCATGACCGTGTCGATGTCGACCGAGGACATGCGCTCCTTGATCGCGCGCTCCATGCGCAGCAGGCCGATGCGGTACTGGTTCTCCATGAGCTCGCCGACCGAGCGCACACGGCGGTTGCCGAGATGATCGATGTCGTCGATCTCGCCCTTGCCGTCGCGCAAATCCACCAGCGTCTTGATG
Source organism: Bradyrhizobium sp. MI1.7 (assembly GCF_055811795.1). Lineage (NCBI taxonomy): Bacteria > Pseudomonadati > Pseudomonadota > Alphaproteobacteria > Hyphomicrobiales > Nitrobacteraceae > Bradyrhizobium > Bradyrhizobium sp. MI1.7. The sequence continues at coordinate 123,388 of NZ_JBVVPO010000007.1, read as the reverse complement.
ACGGAGAGGATGTCTTCCTTGCGCAGCGTACGCTGGGTGTCGGGCGCATCGAGGTCGAGGCGCATGTTCATCTTGACGCGGCCGACCGCGGACAGGTCGTAGCGCTCGGCGTCGAAGAACAGCGACTGGAACATCGCCTGCGCCGAATCCAGCGTCGGCGGCTCGCCCGGACGCATCACGCGGTAGATGTCGAACAGCGCGTCCTCACGCGTCATGTTCTTGTCGGCCGAGAGCGTGTTGCGGATGTAGGCGCCGACATTGACGTGGTCGATGTCGAGCAGCGGCAGCTCCTTGTAGCCCTGCTCGTTGAGGGCCTTCATCGACTTGTCGGTGATCTCTTCACCGGCTTCCGCGTGGATCTCACCGGTCTTCGGGTTGACGAGGTCCTCGGCGAGATAGTTGCCGACGAGCTCCTCATCGGACAGCCGCAGCGCCTTCAGGCCCTTCTCCTGCATCTGACGCGCACCGCGCACGGTGAGCTTCTTGCCGGCCTCGAGCACGACCTTGCCGGTGTCGGCGTCGATCAGGTCGTTGATGGTCGAGTAGCCGCGGAAACGGTTGGCGTCGAACGGAACGCGCCAGCCTTCCTTGGTCCGCTTGTAGAGAATCTTCTTGTAGAACGTGGACAGGATCGCCTCGCCGTCGAGGCCGAGCGCGAACATCAGCGACGTCACCGGAATCTTGCGGCGACGGTCGATACGCGCATAGACGATGTCCTTGGCATCGAACTCGATGTCGAGCCAGGAGCCGCGATACGGGATGACGCGGGCGGCGAACAGCAGCTTGCCCGAGGAATGGGTCTTGCCCTTGTCGTGGTCGAAGAACACGCCGGGCGAACGGTGCATCTGCGAGACGATGACGCGCTCGGTGCCGTTGACGATGAAGGTGCCGTTCATCGTCATGAGCGGGATGTCGCCCATGTAGACGTCCTGCTCCTTGATGTCCTTCACCGACTTCGCACCGGTTTCCTCGTCGATATCGAACACGATGAGGCGCAGCGTCACCTTGAGGGGTGCCGCGAAGGTCATGCCGCGCTGGCGGCACTCGTCGACGTCATATTTCGGCTGTTCGAACTCGTAGCGGACGAATTCCAGCATCGAGGTGCCCGAGAAGTCGGAGATCGGGAACACCGAGCGGAACACCGCCTGCAGGCCCTCGTCGAGACGCCCGCCCACGGGTTCGTCGACCATCAGGAACTGGTCATAGGACGCCTTCTGAACCTCGATGAGGTTCGGCATCTCGGCGACTTCCTTGATGTGTCCGAAGAACTTGCGAACGCGTTTGCGACCGGTGAATGTCTGCTGCGCCATCGTGGCCTCTCATTTCGTCGCCCGCTCCGGGCGCGCCGTCCAGGACGCGGTTGCCACCGCTCCCCGGGTTGAATTTTTCGAACCCGCCTTGGGGACCAAAAATCCAGTTTCAGGCCGTCATGTCCTGAATCTGTTCTTCAGACCTTCAAAACGCAAAACGACGCGCGGGGCGCATAGGCACGCCCGCCCGTCACAACGATTGTCTTCACGGACTGCAAAAGCCCGAAATAGCCTGCTCTCCCAACGGCTTACAGGGAATCCGGCATCCCTGCCCACCGCGCTTTCGTGCTGTCGAACCGATATGGGGCGACAATAGTCGAGATTCGAGGGGTTAACCTTCAAATCCCAACACTTTTTCGTGTTCGGCCTGCGTCGGAGCGTTCCGTCGCACGTCTTTTGCATCTGGCCCGCCCCTTTTGGGGATGGACAAGGATCCCGGGCCTCGCATGATGCGCGCCCCGGGATCCGGCCAGTAAGCGTTGCTTACTTGAGCTCGATCTTCGCGCCAGCCTTCTCGAGCTGGACCTTGATCTTCTCGGCTTCGTCCTTGTTCACGCCTTCCTTGACAGGCTTCGGCGCGCCCTCGACGAGGTCCTTTGCTTCCTTCAGGCCCAGGCCGGTGATGGCGCGGACTTCCTTGATGACCTCGATCTTCTTGTCGCCGGCGGCGGCAAGAACGACCGTGAACTCGGTCTTCTCTTCGGCCGGAGCGGCGGCAGCGCCACCACCAGCCGGGCCGGCCACGGCGACAGCCGCGGCAGCCGAAACGCCCCACTTCTCTTCGAGGAGCTTCGCGAGTTCGGCAGCTTCGAGCACGGTGAGGCTCGAGAGGTCGTCAACGATCTTCTGCAAGTCAGCCATTGTTCAGTTTCCTTGAGTGTATGTCTGGTTCGGGTTTGAGTTTTGCGAAGGGCGTCAGGCCGCTTCGCCCTTTGAGGCATGAGCCTGGATTACGCGCGCGAGCTTGCCCGCGGGCGCATTGGCGAGCTGAGCGATCTTGGTCGCCGGGGCCACAAGAAGGCCGACGATCTTGGCGCGCAGTTCATCAAGCGACGGCAGCGAGGCAAGTGCCTTCACGCTGTCGACATTCAGGACGGTCTTTCCCATCGAGCCGCCAATGATGACGAACTTTTCGTTCGTCTTGGCGAATTCGACGGCGACCTTCGGCGCCGCTACCGGATCGTCCGAAGTGGCGATCACGGTCGGTCCCTTCAGCATGGGGCCGATGGCAACGACGTCAGTGCCTTCAAGAGCAATTTTGGCGAGACGGTTCTTCGAGACCTTCACCGAGGCGCCAGCCTGCTTCATCTGCATACGCAGCTTCTGCATCTGGGCAACGGTCAGGCCGGAATATTGAGCAACGACCGCGACGCTCGTGGTCTTGAAGACCCCATTGAGCTGTTCGACCGCTTCCTTTTTTGCCGCTCGTTCCACAGCAAGCTCTTTCCGGTTGGCGGTCATCGCAAGAAGCGGGACCGCCGGGTTGCACCCATCGTCCCACCCAAAACCTGAACCTCGGGGCCAAAACCCCTTGGACACGCGCCGGGCGAGACGACAATTCAAAGCCTGCCCTCCGGGAGCCCTTAAGGCCCACGGCGTGTCGAGGTCCGAACCAGACCCGTTTCGCAAGCCAGCCGTTAAAGCTGGGCGCGAAGTGAAATCCGGTCTTCACCCGTCTATGCAGGCCATGCGATTAAGCCGTTGAGAAATCGAAATTTCCCGCGGGCGCCTGCAGTCTTGGACAGGACAAGGTCAGCCGGCGAACCGCCCGACCCCTGCCCGCACTCCACCAACCGACGGGTTTTCCTTCCTTTTCGGGCAAATCCTCACGGACGTCCTGAAAAGGAATGATCTCCTGTCTTGTCGGGTTTTCGGAATGCGTGCACGAACGCGCCAGCCGAGGCCGGCACGTCCGGAAGCGGTTCTTTAACCGCTCGGAGCCCGCTTGCCAAGAGCAAAATTCACACCAGTTCCAATCGACTGGCGGCAGGGCTTGAGACGGCCCGACAAGGGCCGATTCAGGCCGATTTGACCCCGTATGGCAGCGGCTTGCCCGCGAAGAATGCCGTCAGGTTCGCCAGCACGCAGTTCTGCATGGCGACGTGTGATTCGAGGGTGTGGCCGCCGATATGCGGGGCGAACACGACGTTGGGGAGCGCGGTCAGCGCGTCGGGGGCGTGCGGTTCCTTCTCGTAGACGTCGAGGCCTGCGCCGGCGATGGTCTTGTCGGAGAGCGCAGCGACCAGGGCCTTCTCGTCGATCACCGAGCCGCGGGAGATGTTGACGACGTAGCCGTGCTCCCCGAGTCGCTTGAGGATATCGGCGTTGACGACGTGCTGGGTCTCGGCCCCTGCCCGGACCGCGATCATCAGCACGCTGCACCAGTCGGCGAGCGCCTCCAGCGTCGGGAAATATTGATAGGGCAGATCGTATTTGGTGCGGCTGAAATAGCCGACCTCGCTCTCGAAGGCGGCGCAGCGCGCCGCGATCTTGCGGCCGATCTCGCCCATGCCGTAGACGCCGATACGGCGGCCGGGCATGCCGGCCTGCGGCCGCATCATCGGCGACTGCTTTGAGCCGGCCCAATCGCCGCTGCGGACATATTGGTCGGCGACCAGGATCCGCCGCGTCGTCGCCAGCATCAGGGTCATCGCGATGTCGGCGACGGAAGCCGCATTGGCGCCGGGGCTGTGGCCGACCGCGATGTTGCGCGCAACGGCCGCCTGCAGGTCGACGCCGTCATAGCCGGTGCCGTAGCAGACAATGGCGCCGAGTTTTGGGAACAGGTCCATCGCCTCAGCCCCGAGCGGCGAGCCGCCGGCGGTGAGCATCGCGCGGATGCCGCCGAGCTCATCGGCCGAAAACACCTCGCGCGCCGGCTTGCCGCCGGTGTCGAGCAGTTCGAACCGCTCGGCGAAACGCGCCATCATCGTCTTCGGGAAGCGCGAGTAGATCAGGACCTTGTCAGCCATTTTTTCTTGTTTCCGGGTTCTTGCTTCCGATGAACGCCACAAACGACGAGGGGCGGAATCGGTTGCCCAATTCCGCCCCTCGCCTCATGCAATTTCCAAACCTCAGCCGAGGCAAGCCTTAACCGAGAATGGTGCCCGGCTCGACCTTCACGCCGGGGCCCATCGTCGAGGACACCGCAACGCGCTGGATGTAAGTGCCCTTGGAGCCAGCCGGCTTCGCCTTCGAGACAGCATCGGCCAGGGCCTTGATGTTCTCGACCAGCTTCTCCTCGGAGAACGAGGCCTTGCCGACGCCGGCCTGCAAAATGCCGGCCTTCTCGACGCGGAACTCGACCGAGCCGCCCTTGGCACCCTTCACCGCACCGGTGACGTCCATGGTCACGGTGCCGATCTTCGGGTTCGGCATCAGGCCGCGCGGGCCGAGCACCTTACCGAGACGGCCGACCAGCGGCATCATGTCGGGGGTGGCGATGCAGCGGTCGAAATCGATCGAGCCGTTCTGCACCTTCTCGACCAGGTCCTCGGCACCGACGACGTCGGCACCAGCAGCCTTGGCTTCGTCAGCCTTGGCGCCGCGGGCGAACACGCCGACGCGGAGCGTACGGCCGGTGCCGTTCGGCAGGGTCACGACGCCGCGGACCATCTGGTCGGCGTGACGCGGATCGACGCCGAGATTGATCGCGACCTCGATGGTCTCGTCGAACTTCGCCTTGGCGCGTTCCTTGACCATCTTGATGGCGTCCGCGAGCGGGTAAAGCTTTTCGCGGTCAACACCTTCGCGGGCTTTGTTCAAACGCTTTCCGATTGCCATGACCGCTTACCCCGCCACTTCCAGACCCATCGAACGGGCAGAGCCCTCGACCATCTTCATGGCCGACTCGATGGAGTCGCAATTGAGATCCTTCATCTTCTTCTCGGCGATCTCGCGCACCTGCGCCTTGGTCACCTTGCCGGCCTTGTCGCGGCCCGGCGCCTTCGAGCCGGACTGGATCTTGGCGGCCTGCTTGAGGAAGAAGGACATCGGGGGCGTCTTCATCTCGAACGTGAACGAACGATCGGCGTAGATCGTGATCACGACGGGAATCGGGGTGTTCTTCTCTTCCTTCTGGGTCTGGGCGTTGAACGCCTTGCAGAACTCCATGATGTTGAGACCGCGCTGACCAAGCGCGGGACCGATCGGGGGCGAAGGATTCGCCGCACCGGCCGGGACCTGAAGCTTCAGGTATCCGGTCACTTTCTTTGCCATGTATCACTCCTGTTGTGCCGGCAGGGCCAGCGGTTTCAGGTTCGTGGTCTGGGTCGGATGCGGCTGGCAACCGCCCTCTCCCTCCCACGGCCTCTTGCTAGCGTGAGACCGAAGCCTCACGCCTCAATCGATCAGACCTTCTCGACCTGACCGAATTCCAGTTCGACCGGCGTGGCGCGGCCGAAGATCGACACCGCGACCTTCACGCGCGAGCGCGCCTCGTCGATTTCCTCGACCACACCCGAGAACGAGGCGAACGGGCCATCGGCCACGCGCACGTTCTCGCCGATCTCGAACGACACCGACGCCTTCGGCCGTTCCACGCCCTCCTGCACCTGGTGCAGGATGCGCATGGCCTCGGCTTCCGAGATCGGCATCGGCTTGTTCTCGGCGCCGAGGAAGCCCGTGACCTTCGGGGTGTTCTTGATCAGATGAAACGCCTCGTCGGTCAGCTTCATCTTCACCAGCACGTAGCCCGGGAAGAACTTGCGCTCGGCGTCGATCTTGCGGCCGCGGCGCACTTCCGTGACCTTCTCGGTCGGAACCAGCACCAGCTCGAACAGCTCCTCGAGCCCGCGCTGCTTGGCCTGCTCGCGGATCGATTCGGCGACCTTCTTCTCGAAGTTCGAGTAGGCGTGGACGATGTACCAGCGCTTGTCGGTCGATTGGGTTGCAGCGGCTGTTGCCATCAGTGAATGCCCAAAAGGAAGGTGATGAGGTAACGGATGATCTGGTCGGCGGCGAAGAAGAAGATCGAGGCCACGGCGACCATCACGAACACCATGATGGTGGTGATCGTGGTCTCACGACGGGTCGGCCAGGTGACCTTGGCGGTCTCCGAGCGCACTTCCTGCAAAAACTTGAACGGGCTGACTGCCATCGTTTGATGTCCAACGTCCGTCGACAGACGCGAATGAATTTCAGGGATCCGAACAGCCGCCGTTGGCCCAGCCCTCTGTCTTGAAGGATGAGCCGGGAAACCGGGCTCGATTGTTCGGGGATTTCAAAGCCGCGCCGGAAATCCGCGTTTAACGGGCCGGCTGCGAGTGCGGGGTAGATACTGCGGATGGGGCCAAAGGTCAAGGTGTGGGCTGGCCGGGACACGCGCGGCCGAGGCCAGCGGAGCCGATCCGGATCAAGGGCTTACCCGGTCCGCATGATCCACGGTCCGAGCTTGTCGGCCCGCCGCCATCCTGCCTGTCGATCCTGATTGTCCGGGATTAGCTGGCAGGAGTGGCAGGGCTCGAACCTGCGACCCCCGGTTTTGGAGACCGGTGCTCTACCAATTGAGCTACACTCCTACGGACCCTCGCGTCGCCACGCGGATCAGGGGCGCTTTCAAGCACAGGGGACGGCCGGATTGCAAGGGTGAAGCGCGCTGGCTTCGCTTGTTTGTGCCGCGCCTTCTGGGCCACAGTTCATTCCCGATAATAATGTGCCCCCGGGAGTGAACATGACTGCCACAGCCGCCGCCCAAGCCGCCACCGCGCCGAAAACCCCGCCTTTGCCCGAGGCCAGGCCGGAAACGCTGGGCCTGTCGCGCCCTCGCCTGCAGGCGATGTCGGACGCCTTCAAACGCGAGATCGACAAGGGAACCATTCCCGGGGTGACCGTGCTGGTGGCCCGGCGCGGCCAGGTCGGCTGGTTCGAGGCGCTCGGCAAGCAGAGCCCGGTGGGGGCCGCGCCGATGGCGCTTGATTCGATCTTCCGGATCTTCTCGATGACCAAGCCGATCGTCTCGGTCGGGATCATGGCACTAGTCGAGGATGGCCACCTCCTGCTCGCCGATCCCGTCGCCAAGTTCATTCCGGAGTTCGCCAACCAGAAGGTCGGCGTGGTCAGCGGCGGCAAGCTGGAACTGGTTCCGCCCCGGCGGCCGATGACGGTGCAGGACCTGCTCCGCCACACCTCTGGTCTCACTTATGAGCACCAGGGCGACGGCCCCGTGCACAAGCTCTACCAGGAGTCCCGCGTCCGCAGCCGCAAGATCACCAATGCCGAGCATGCCGCGCTGGTGGCAAGCTTCCCGCTGGTCTGCCATCCCGGCGACGAGTTCAACTACAGCCGCTCCACCGACATCCTCGGCCGCATCATCGAGGTCGTCAGCGGCAAGTCGCTCGGCGCGTTCCTCACCGAGCGCATCCTCGCGCCGCTGCAGATGACTGAAACCGCCTTCTCCACCAGCGAAGCCAATGCCGGCCGGCTCGCTCAGCCGTTCGAAGCCGATCCCTGGACCGGCGACAAGGTCGCGCTGTTCAACATGCTCGAGCAGCCGGTGATGGAGTCCGGCGGCGGCGGCCTGGTCTCGACCACGATGGACTATGCCCGCTTCGCGCTGATGCTGCGCAACGGCGGCACGCTCGACGGCAACAGGATCATCGGCCGCAAGACGCTGGAGCTGATGGCATCCGATCACCTCGGACCGCACGTTGTGACCAACGGCACACTGCTGTCGCCGGGCCACGGCTTCGGCCTCGGCTTCGCCGTGCGCCGCGAGGCCGGCATCGCGCCGTTCCCCGGCAGCGTCGGCCAGTATTTCTGGAGCGGCATTGCGGGAACGTTCTTCTGGATCGACCCGAAGGAGGATCTATTCGTCGTGTTTATGTCGCAGGGACCGGGGCAGCGCGACCACACGCGGACGCTGGTGCGGGACCTGGTTTACGCGGCGGTGGATTGAGGTCCGCTCTCGTGCACCGGACGCGATGCAGCGCGTAGCGGTGCGTCGCAGAGCCGGGGCCCATGCCTCCGCGATCTCGAACGCCGCCTTCTGGGTCCCGGCTCTGCGGAGCAGCGTTTCACGCTGCACCGCGTCCGGGACACAAGACCATCAACTAATCGTCGCGCCGCCGTCGATCACCATGGTCTGGCCGGTCATGAAGTCGCCGGCCTTCGAACCCAGGAACACCGCGGCGCCGGCGATCTCGTCGGGGATGCCGATGCGCAGCAGCGGCGAGCGCGAGGTCGAGGCCTTCAAATTCTCCGGATTGTCCCACAGTGCCTTGGCAAAATCGGTCTTGATCAGGCCGGGCGCGATGCAGTTCACGCGGATGTTGTGCTTGCCGTACTCGCAGGCGAGGTTGCGCGCGAGCTGCATGTCGGCGGCCTTGGAAATCGCGTAGGCGCCGAGGATGGTCGAGCCCTTCAGGCCGCCGATCGAGGAGACGATGATCACCGAGCCGTCCTTGCGCTCGATCATCTGCGGCACCACCATCGAGATCAGCCAGTTGTTGGCGACGATGTTGTTGTCGAGGATCTTCCGGAACTGATCGTCGGAGATGCCGGCGAGCGGGCCGTAATACGGGTTCGACGCGGCGTTGCAGACCAGCACGTCGATCTTGCCGAAGGCGCGGTTGCTCTCATCGATGAGGTTTTGCAGATTTTCCTTCGACGAGATGTTGGCGGCGATCGCGACCGCCGTGCCGTTGCCGAACTTGTCGTTGATGCCCTTCGCAACCTGGTCGCAGACATCGGCCTTGCGCGAGGAGATCACGACCTTGGCGCCGTGCTCGGCCATGCGCTCGGCGATCGCCAGCCCGATACCGCGCGTCGAGCCGGTGATGACGGCGACTTTCCCCTTCATGTCGAACAAGGTCATGGTTTCCTCCCAGATTATGGTTTGATTGACTTGAAGCTTACGCCGTGTCCGCGCGCGCGGCCAACGGTATCAGGCGAGCTTCTTGACTTCCGGCCCCGCCAGCTGATGCATCTCGGCGTGCGCGTCATCAGCGATCCACGGCTGCTGGTTGACCATCGGCAGTCGCCAGACCGAGCGTTCGGGGCTTGAGAAATAATCGAGCCGCGTGATCGACACATTGTCGATGTCGAACGACAGGGCCCGCTCTACCTGGCCGTCGAGTGCGAGGCCGATCGCCGCCTTGATGGTGCCGCCATGCGCGACCGCGATCACATCCTGCCCGGCCGCCTCGTTGTTGATCCGCTCGACGGTGCGGCGCGTGCGGTTGTAGAGATCCATGAAGCTTTCGCCGCCGGGCGCGGGCTCGTTGATGTCGGCGAACCAGCTCGAGCCGACGGGGCGGCTGGCGATGAACTGGGCGCGGTTCATGCCCTGCCAGCGTCCGAGATTCTGTTCGGCCAGGTCTGCTTCCCATTTCATCGATGCGGGCCTTGGGAAGCCGGCCGCCCAGATCGCTTCCGCGGTCTGGTGGGTGCGCATCAGATTGCTCGAATACCAAACCGCCTTGCGTGGCAGCACCTTGGCAACAGCGTTGAACACGTAGGTGTCGCTGGTGTCGCAGGCGAGATCGCTCTGGCCGTAAATGTTGCCGCCGTCATTGCGCACCGGCGCATGACGGACCCACCACCACCGCGTCGTGACCACTTTGGGCTTGTCTGTGCCTGTCATCGAAACTCTTCCATCCCGTGTGATGTCGCTGTACGTCAGGTGTGAACGTGTCTCAAGACACTTTACCGTTTGAAATCTTGTTTGAAATTCCGTTGCGCGGCAAGCGTCGCGCAGCATACCAAAGGGAGAAACGCATGGGCCGTCTGCAAGGCAAATCCGTCATCATCACCGGCGCCGGCAGCGGCATCGGCCGCGCCGCCGCACTCCTCTTCACCAGGGAAGGCGCCAAGCTGATCGCGGTTGACCGCACCGAGGCGGTGAAGGAGACCGTCGACGAGGTGAAGAAGGCCGGCGGTGTCGCGGAAGCCATGGTGGCCGACGCGGGCTCCGAAAAGGACGTCATGGCCGTCATCGACAAGGCGGTGAAGACGCATGGCCGGCTCGACGTGATCTGGGCCAATGCCGGCGTCTCCGGCGGGCTCGTGCCGCTCGGCGAGCAGACCGTGGAACAGTGGCAGGAGGTGCTGCGCGTCAACCTGATCGGCCCGTTCCTCGCGGTGAAGCATTCGATGCCGCACATGGTGAAGCAGCAATCCGGCGCGATCGTGCTCACGGCGTCCGTCGCGGGCCTCAAGGCCGGCGCCAGCGGACATCCCTATGCGGCGAGCAAGGCCGGCGTGATCAGCCTGGTGCAGACCACGGCGTATTCGCTCACCGGCACCGGCGTGCGCATCAACGCGGTCTGCCCGGGCCTGATCGAGACCGGCATGACCAAACCGATCTTCGACCGCGCCAAGGAGCGCGGCACCCAGAACAAGATCGGCCAGCTCAATCCGTTGAAGCGCCCCGGCCAGCCGCACGAGCTCGCGGCGATGGGGCTGTTCCTGGCCAGCGACGAAGCATCGTATGTCAACGGCCAGGCGTTCCCGGTTGACGGTGGTTTGACGGCGTCGATGCCGTATACGGGCAAGCCGGTTTAGCACGCGCTCTCTCGCATCCCGGACGCGCTGCGTCCGGGATGCGAGACCGGAGTTTTGGCGCGCAACTGCCTCAACATCGTCATTGCGAGCGCAGCGAAGCAATCCAGAATCCCTCTGCGGAGGCAGTCTGGATTGCTTCGTCGCAAGAGCTCCTCGCAATGACGGAGTGTGGGGGGACACGGCCGCTTCATCATACGCATCTTCATTGCGGACACACCCTCGCATCCTCGCGGCTTGCTTCGCCCGAGCTTTGCTTGGTCGCCTCACCCCCAATTGAAAGAGGGCGCAGGGAAGGCCGGGAGCCGGCTGGCTCCCATTGTCCGCTATGCCATGAGTAGTTTGCGCTACAATGCACAGCGGGTAACAGGGCAACCGGAGCATCCCGGCCTTCCCTGCGCAGTGGTTGGAACGGCTTATGTCGTGCTCTCCCCGGGGAGCGATGCACTATTGCCCCCGTCGCCGTTGCTGATGGCTGATGCGCATGCCCGGTCGGGCTGCCACATCACCGCAAGACTTGGCGCACAGACCCCGGGCGCCAGGACGACACGATTTGGCCGTACGCCGATCACATCTGTCGTTGGCGCGAGGTCTTCGCTCACGGTCGCCCGCCCTGCGAAGCTTTTCGTGCCGATGTGACCTGCGTCCACCGCCGCCCGGCCCGCGTTCGTGACGATCGCGATACGCCCCTCTTCCTTGGGCCGGGTTGCGGCAACAGATACGCCGTTTCCGAATTTCGGTAAAGTGGAATATTTTGGCGAGTACACATTGACCGAGAGTTTGAGTGTTTTGCCCGACGGGCAACGCAAGGTCTTGTAGACTGGAGATCTTGTAGCCCGGATGGAGCGAAGCGAAATCC